>NZ_RQZB01000005.1:0-223472 GCF_003859975.1 Streptococcus sp. OH4692_COT-348 | reverse complement strand
GGTATCATCAAGGGTACAGAATACACAGCAGAAAAAGAGCTTGTGTTGCCTTATGATGTGACATTGAAAAATGGTAAGGTTATCAAAGCAGGCGATAAGATTGCCAAAGGTAGCACTTATGCCTTCACCTTTGAATTTAACCAAGGTACTAATTCAGAGTTTATCAAGAAACTTGTAACTGTTAAGTGGGATGCCAAAGGTGGTCAATGGTCTTACGTTATCAATCAAGATTTCCTAAACTCTCTAGGGGTTAAAGGAACCTTTGATGCAGATTTCTACATCGAAGTCGAGCGTATTGCAGCTGGAGAAGTTGAGAATACTTTTGTCAATATTGTCAATGGACAAGAAATGACTGCAAAGGTAACAACCCACACTCCAGAACCACCAAAACCTGAAGAACCAGGAAAACCAAAACAATCACTGCCAAATACTGGAACAGCAAGTAGCATGCTTCCAGTTGTAGGAATGATTTTGGGATTGTTGAGTCTCGCAGGTCTCCGTAAGTCGAAAGAAAACTAATTTGATGAATTAAAATGAAAGAATGACCACAAGCTGGGGTATAACTCTCTTGTGGTCTTTATTGAAAGGAGAAAAAATGCAAGTATTTATCGCTTCTGGACGTGTTGCATTCATCCCAAGCGATGCAGTAGGTCGAACTCAAAACGGTCATGTGAGTTTTAAATTTGAGTTTGTTTGTGACTCTAGCATGACTGATGATACAAATAAACCAATTTCTAATTTCTTCCATGTGCAAGTATACGGGAAACAAGCAGAATTGATGGCTCAGAGTTTATCTAAGGGCTCTCCAATTCTCTTAAAAGGAGAAATTATCCAACGACCATATAATGATGAACAAGGTCAACGTCGGACGTATCAGTTTATTTCACCAAACCAACAAGGAGGAATCACTTTCCTTGAAAATAAGGAGGCATCTAATCGACGTAAGCAGGAACAACAGGGCTTTTCTCAGCCGACACCAAGTTATAATCCTCCATCCTATCCTGAACCAATGGATGCGGATTCCCCGTTCTAGAGGGATTGAAAGCATACAAGGACACTTGTGTGCTTTTTTTGTTGCTTGTTTATTATATAAAAAGTTATATAACTTATGATATAACAATATCTTTTGTCCCTTTAACAAAGAATTTGATATTATCCTTTAGAATAGAGGGGAACTAAGAAATAATCAGAAAGGAGTGCAATGATGACAAGACAAAAATACAATTATCTGTCTGATGAATTGATTGCGGAATCTCTTCAGGTAACCAATTACTTAGAACAAAGTCGATCCAGTCGATTGAATGTTCTTCAGTTGGATGGAGAGAAATGGTTAGAAAATTACTTTCACCGTTATGAGAAAGCCTCTCCAAGGCTACAGTTTCACATATTTCTCTTTTCGAGCTTCTATACTCGAAAAATGGAATGGTTTTTGGAAGGTGTAAGGGGGTAGTAGTTTGTTTGAGTTATTTGAAGTAGTATTTTATACCCTTATCCAACTGATTCGAGCCAGTTGGATCACTACCTTCCTTTTTCTAGGAGGCGCAGGTTACTACCTATTCAAACTCTTCCAGCCGTATTTTTTAAGACATTATCAAAGGTTATTAAGAGGTTGGAAAAATCGTAAAGAAATTGATTGGAAACAAGTATGGTTCAAATCAATTAGAGGGTTGTTCAATTGGATGAAGTCATTCATACCTAAACTCTTGGCGCTTGTCTCTCTCATCCTTTGGAATATTTTCTTCAGGATGTTCTACACTCTCCCTTTTGTTAAACGAGAACGGAAACGATTTGATAAAGAAATGAAACCGATTCTTTATTTTAAAAGTTATCGTAGCTTCGTTTATATGGGATTAGGTTTTAGCTTTATTGCTTTTATCTTAACGAATTACCTGGTTACTGTTTTGAGGGCTACAATCCGCTTTCTCTATTTTAGTATTTGGTCGTTTAAAGATGCTAGTAAAGCCGTAAACTTTGACTTAAACAGCCTCTTGTTTCAAAGCTTATTGAATACTAAGGTCTTCTTGATAGCACCGATTTTAGCATTTCCACTCTTTCTATTGGGCTTAGTTATCGCTTGGAAATCTGCCTGGATAAACTTCGAGCAGTTTCGAGACTATAACAACAATGAAGAAGGAGATGATCGCTTTGTGACGGTTGATGAAATTCGTCGACAATACAAAAAGATCCCCAATAAAGCTTTAACTTATCCAGGTGAGGGTGGGGCTCCTGTATTTCATGAACTGACTCATGATTTAGCAGGACAAACACTGAGGACTCAGATGTTATGGCAAAATAGGAAAATCAGTCGATATGTGACCAATGCGGAGCGGATTTTAGGCATGTTAGCTTTTCCTTCTGGATATTATTACATTGAAGATAAGCCGACGAATCTGTTAGGAATTGGGATGACTCGTTCAGGTAAGGGTGAAGGTCATATTACTCCAGCAATTGAAATCAATAGCCGTGCGGAGTTGCAACCATCGATGGCTGTAGGAGATAATAAAGGTGAGCATTACCAAGCTTCTTACAAACTCATGAGACAACGTGGCTATGATGTCAATGTTCTTTCTTTCCAAAATATGGATTGGTCCATGTCCTACAATCCTCTAGCTTTGGCCATAGAAGCCGCAAAGAAGGGCTACTATGAGAAAACTCAAACCTATGTCAATGCAGTCGCAGAATCCATTTATCCGAAACAAAAAGGTGGAGAGAAGGGAAATGCAGAATACTTCCGTAAGTCTTCTATATCCCTATTTAATGCTCTTACAATGGCTTTGATGGATCGAGCTAATGAAACCTATCAAAATGGTGAAGACGATGCCTGGGATACCATTACGATCCCTAACGTTGCGAAATTCTTGGCGACAATGGGGTCTGAAGAAGTCTTTGTAGATGGTGCTGGTGAAATCGTTGAGAATCCAAGCAGAGAACAACAAGTATCGAAGAAGTCAAAAATCACAGTCTATTTTGATAATTTGAGACAAGTCAATCAAAAACAATTCTCGAAATTTAGACAAATGGCGGACATCGAATTTCGTGCTTCAGACTTTGGTGGTGATGAGACTAAAGGGAATGTCTACTCTAGCATGATGACAGGAATCAACCTGTTCTTGCAAGACAACGTGGCCAAACTGACTTCTAAAAACTCTATTGATTTAGAGTCTTTTGGTTTCCCACGTCGATTGTCTGTCAAGTTGAGATCAAGCACCAATAGTCAACTTAAAAATGAGTTCAAGCACAAAACTGCTAAAGTAACGATTACAGGATTGAAGAAGTGGGGTAAAGTCGAAAAGAAGGTCGATTATGTAAAGCAAGCTACAGCTCTTGTAGATGGGGAAGGCTATCTGACCTATGCCATCGAGCCTAAACTTCCAGATCAGTTTACGGTAACGATTGATTTCAATCATAAGAACAATGGCCATTCCCCTGTTCGGGATCAAGTCTTCCAATTTTCAGCTGAAAAAGTCTATCGAAAAGTTGGAGATAGTCTAGAACTAGATGAATATACCAAGAAGCCGATTTTAGATCATATCGATATAACCGTCCTTAAGAATAAAGAAGACACCCAAAATCTTCTTCAGGAGTCGGATATTGAACTGATTTATTCAGATAAACCGAAAATCATCTACCTGGTAACACCGCCAAACCGCACAGAGTACAATGGGATTGTCTCTTTGTTCTTAGATCAGTTATACAATGCCAACTATGAGCTTGCATTAACAAATGGTCGGAAGTGTATCAATCGCATTCTCCATATCTTGGATGAGTTTACAAACATGCCAGCCATTCCTCACATGGATACGAAAATTTCTATCGGATTGGGACAAAACATTCTCTATTACCTATGGATTCAAAATCTGGAGCAACTGTACAATGTATATGGCCAAAATGTTGCTCAAACAATTATGGATAACTGTTCGTTGAAGGTTTACGTCAAAACAACGTCTCCAGATACCAATAAGAAATTTAGTGCTGAGTTGGGTACACGTACCATCACCAGAAGACGGCGCTCCAGTAACATCCTGGACGAAGCCAATCCAAACGTGTCAGTCGAGAATCCAAAACAAGAGTTGTTGACACCAACTCAATTGGCCAAGCTCCAGGAAGGAGAAGCGGTTATCTTACGTGGAGTCAAGGGACGGGATAATGTTGGACGTAAGGTCACAACGGATCCAATCTTCGCACATGATAAGACGAGCTTCCCTTACAAGTACATGTTCTTACAAGAGGAATTTGATACATCGATGACTCTTGCGGATATTCCAGTCGAAAGTGCACACCGTGAGCTAGAACTCCAGGAGATCGCAGTTGATGCAGGTACAGCCTTCAACAACATCATAGACTGGAGGCAACGTTTGACCATGCCTCTCCTCAGCAACAATGGAGAGACTCCTAAATTATCAGGCCGTCACAGTAAAGGACAAAAGGTACAATCCCAATCATTTACTTCCACAGATGAACTATTTCAGGCAACTGTAGCTAGTGTTATTCAAGGTGACTATGATTATTATGATGATGGAGACGACTTTTTTGCGGATGAAGTTATCTAAAAAGATATACAATAAGTTATATAAACACTTGCAAGAAAAAAAGATGTTTGCTATAATAAAATAAAGAATGGTTAGGAGATAAATGATGAAAGCAAAGTACTTTTTAAGAATTGTTTTAGTAGGTTTAGCCTTGATTATACTTGGAGCTTGTGGTCAAAAATCACCTGATTCTATTGCTAAAAATGTGCTAAAAGATAGCTATACAGGCTTTTCACAGGAAGATGGTTATGAGAGTCTTGATTTTAAAGGTGGAGTAGGAACTACCTTAAAATTTGACAAAGAAAAGCGAACCATTTCAAATAACGACGGTGAAAGTATTAACTACAGTGTGCTTTCAGAAGAACAAGTGAAGGCAATTCCAGCCTCTTTCAGGGGAACTATTGTTAGTTTAGAAAGTCAACTGAAAGGAAAAGACAATTTTACAATCGCTGTTGATTATAGGGATATAGGTAAGCCTGAAGAAGCAGAGGCTTATTATCAAGTTGTCTTGACTGAGGGTGGTAAAAAAATCCGAATCATTGAGCTACGTCGTGGCTATAAAGAAGACAATGCTTTCTATGATTTCAATGGAACAGCAGATTAATTTAGAAAAGTCTCAATTACTTGAGGCTTTTTTGTTGTCATAATTTCATTGTCCCTTTAAAAACGATTTTGTCATTATCGAATATGATAGGGGTATCTTAAAAAGAAAGAAGGTACCTTTAGTGCACTATCAAACCTTTTCAGATTTGGTGAATGAGGTCAAGGAACTCAATGGTGAAATCACAGGCGAGAATGCAAAAAAGCTGGCGGAATTCTATTCCTACTGGGGAAACTATTTAGAACCGACTCCTGCATTTATGGCATATCTATCCTATTTACCAGGAGGGATCGTTAAAGCTTTTTATCAAATCATTTCCAGTCTAGAACATGTTTTTAATAATATGTTCAAGCTCTTTGGGCTTTTCGGATATTTGGGGGATCAGAAGACAGTCATTGGTCAATTTTTCTACTGGTTTCAGATATTAGGAACGTCCTTGTTTACTCTGATTTTGGTTGTGTCGGCTATAGCAGGCGTTTTTACTAAGCCAGTAAAGTATAAGGGGGTTATTATTAATTTCCTTTTGGTAACTGCAGTAACCACGGTTTTGCCTTTAGCTTTGACCACCATCTCAACAGCAGTGGCACAGGATGCCATGTCTATCCAGACAGTCTCCAGCGAAGCGCCATCTGGTAGTCAACCAACTTCCTCCTTGGCTCTTCAGCCCATGAAAAATAATGTAGTAGACCTAAAAGTCTTGATATACAAAGATTTTTCTACAGAGTTGTTTCCAATGGATGATTATGGCTATATCAAGCCCGTTCAGGAGGGTTCTACCCCTGTCAATAATATCACGGATAACCCTGACCAACGGGATACGGCAGATTTTGCGACCAAGATTGATTTTGGGGCAAACTATGGTACGACAAATCCAAAAATGTTAGATGATATACAGAAAAACGATAAAATAGCAGGAATTAAAGGCTTGTTCCTCCATAAGTTGAATTCCAATAATACAGGGGTTGAAAGCATTACAGAACACCGAGTCATTAATCAATTGAGTGCTTTTGAATCGGTTTATATGCGTTATAAAGTCAACTGGATAGGAATGTTCCTCCAGTATATAATCCTAGCTATTCTCTTGGTCAGCATGATCATTAAGCTCGTTAAATCAATCTTTGATATCCTGATTGAAGCAATGATTTCTCCAATTCTTGGATATAGTTCCCTATCAAATTCAAAGAAATATAAAGAGTTGTTAAGAACCATTGGAGGTGCCTTAGCTGGAATTTTCTTTGAAGTTATCATTATGCGTGTAACACTTGAGATTTTCAGAGATTTGCCAATCCTTTCTGTTTCAGCAGTATCTAAGCTTTCTGGCGGATTCTTTGATGGACTCAATATGTGGGAACAGTGTCTTGCAGCTGCCTTTGTCTATATTGGAGTATTCTTTGCGGCAATGCAAGGAGTGGCCATGATTGAACGCTGGCTTGGAGTTTCAACAGGACATAGCGAAACAGCGCAACAATTGCTTGGTGCTATGATGATGGGCAATGCCTTTGCGGCTGGAGCAGGTGGTGTCTTTAATGGCGGTATGGCACTTGGTCAATTTGGTATGGATATGGCTAAAAAAACTCCAGATGCCCTGTCTAAAGGCAGTCAGATTCTGGGGAATAGTCTTGCCAGAACTGGAGGTGGTATCCAAGGTGCTCTGAACTCTATAAGAGATCAGGGATTAATGAATGCGGCCAAAGGTGGAGTAAGTAATATGGTTGATTTGGCAGAATGGAAAGCATTTGAAACTATGCAAAATACGAAAGGAGCAGTTGGCAATGTTTTAAATAACTTGGATGATAAAGCCACCTCTGCTCACAATGCGACCTATAACGCTTTGAAAAACGATGCGATTCCTGGAATTGATCAATTTGGACCAGTTGACATTCCTGAGCCACCAATCGATCCAGGAACAACGGATGCACCTATTGTTGATTCAACTCCTTCAGCTGAAGAAATAGGATCCCCAATTCAAGATCCACCACTTCAAACTGAAGGAGCAGAGGCACCAATCCAAGAGTCAAATCATCCAACTGGAGGAACGGAATCTCCAATTCAAGATTCAACTCATCTAACTGGAGGAATAGAGCCACCAATCCAAAACTCAACTCATCTAACTGGAGGAACAGAGCCACCAATCCAAAATTCATCTCATCCAACTGGAGGATCAGCATCACCAACTCAAGATTCATCTCATCTAACTGGAGGAATGGAGCCACCAATTCAAAATTCATCTCCATCAGTTGTAGAATCGACACAACCACCGAAACAAGCAGACTCTTCTCAACAAAAGTTTCAACAGAGCATGAGTCAAATGCAATACATGAACCAACAGATGCAACAAGCAGGACAGCGTATGCAGGGAGGACGTCATATCACAGGTGCTGAAAGTCCTGAAGAGGAGGAATAGGATGAATTATGGATTTAACAGGGAAGAATATTGTTATCACAGGAAGCCTACGTCCTCTAACTAGAGAAGAAGCAGTACGATTTTTAGAAAGTAAAGGGGCTGTCGTGCAAAACTATGTGTCTTCTAGGACAGATATATTGGTTGTAGGACACAAGCAGTTGAATCTTTTTGATCCAGATAAAAGGTCTAAGAAGCATGATGCAGCGCTTAGAAGACTATCAGAAGGCCAATTGATTACTTTTCTTTCTGAAGAAGCATTCTTTGATTTAGTTAAGAAGTCTCAAGATTGAGGCTTCTTTTATTGTGTAAAAAAGTATATAACTTTTTGTGTAATTTATTCCTGAAGGATGATGGGAAAAATGCTATTGTCCCTTTAAAAGATATTTTCGATTATTCATTATAATGTTAGTGTCAAAACAAATATAAAGGAGAAATTAATGTACGGTGAAAAATATGGTGTACCTAGAGATATTTATGCCAAAATCAAGATTATAGGACTTCTTATTCTGGATATTACATTTGTAGGAATAACTGGGCTAATTGCTCTAAGCGTTGGATTAAGAATTTTTCCGAAAAGTCAATGGATACAAATGTTCGCATTCATATTTTTAACACCAGTTATGAGTTTGTATCTGGTGTTGCCAGCTAACGGTGGTAAAAAGAATTGGCACAGTATGTTTCTTTTCTTCAGACGAAGAAGAAAACGTTACATCAGTTTGAACTATATCAGAAGGAGAAAATCATAATGGCAATTAAACAAACTTCATCCCAAAATATTGAGAAACGCCCTTTAGGACGTATTCGAGAAATGAAGAAGCATACTCAGGAATATTTCGATTTACATTCTTGTGTTGAGTTGTTAGACGTAAAATCAATTATTCCAAACAGACAGGCTTATATCCAGTTAGTAGATTATGGATACTTGCAGCTGATGGAAATACCAGGTAAAGATTTAGGATCGATGTCTTATAACGAGGTTATGAGAACCATTGAAAATTTTGAAACCTGGTTGACTCGATTTGGACCGAATATCCAAGTGGAGACGACAACTTTACCAACAAATACAGATACACAAATTTCTGACTTGCGCCATCATTTGGATTTAGTGCGACAAGAAATGTCTAAGTTATCAGTAAATGATAGACGTTATTTACAACTCAAGGATCGTGAAATTTGGCTTCAAAGCCAAATTAAAGTTGAAGAAAGCATCCGACAAGAAGTCTATAATACAGAGTTTATACTGTGGCTATTTGCACCTACAACAACCGAATTGGACGAATTGGTTCGGAAGGCTAAAACCTATGGAAATAATGATTTTGTTCCACAAGATATTAGCTACAGGAAGAAAATTCAAATTATAAAGCAATACAACAATATGAATGAGAAAGTGTAGGAGAGATAGCATGCCTGATTTATCAAAACGTAGACAAAGACAACTAAAAAATGAAGGATATGACCTTGCCTTTCTTAGTCAGATTCAACCGCAAGGAAATATTGATTTTCAAAAGGATGACCGCTCCTGGATAAGTGGAGATGGGCACCATACGGTCTTACACTATTATGAGTATCCAACTGAAGGTATGGATCGTTTTTGGCTTTCTGAATTGTTGTTGATTCCTGGTACACGTTCCTTCCTGTCACTGTACAAGGAGGATAACAGACAGCTTCAAAAAGAGATTGAGGACTCTATTGAAGAGAAGTCAACACGGATTACAAACAATAGCAAACTAACCAATAATCGGAAAGAACTAGATGAAATTGACAAACTGAATAAACTAAGCCGTGAAATTGATAAGCAAAATATAGCTATGTACGGGATGTATATTCGTGTCTTTACATTCGCATCAACCAAAGAAGAATTATTCAAGAAGGTTGAAGAGGTCAAAGACAAAACGTCGAAATTCAAATCCACTATTCTGTCTGGAGAATTAGATTTTGAATACCATGCTCCATTTATTCCAGCTGAATATCAGATTGATTTGCCCAATCATCGAAGAGGAATACCGACTCCAGCTTACTCAATAGCTGGTGGATATTTCTTTAATCATACGAAACTAGAAGATGAGAAGGGTTTTTATCTGGGTTGGACTCCAACAAATGGAGCGGTAAATTTCAATTTTCTAGAACGTGACGAGAAAAGAACACGCTCCTTTATGATCCTATCTGGAAATCCAAAGATGGGACAGCGATCTTTTCTTATGAAACACACAGACGGTCTCTATGCGAAGGGGCATTATATTCGTAACTTTGATGCTACTGGCCAGTTTCTTGATCAGACACGAAAACAACATGGATTGATTCTTGATTTATCAGGTGAGGCTAACCGTATCAATATCTTCCAGGTATTTCCAACAGTGACCAATGAAGCAGGAACTGAAATCGATAAGAAAAAATCTTACAACCTTCATATCGAAAAACTGAAGAGTATCTATAAACTTCTGAATAATGAAGTGACAGGAGACGATTTAATCACATTTGGAACTCTCCTGAATGAGTTTTACATTGAAGAAAATTTGTGGGCTCGAAATCCTTCATTGAATCCAGAAAAACTGAAAGCGACGGATATTGTGAAGGAAGAGTATCCTATTCTGTCTGATTTTATTTTGTTTGTTGATGCCTACAAACGTCGACTGGAACAAACTAGTGCGGATAAAGCCGAACACAAGGCTGTTAAGCGTATTTACAATACGTTTAACGAACTATTGACAACAAACGCAGAAATTTTCGAGGGAACAACCGAATTTCAAGATATTTCTTCAGAGCAAGTTGTAACATTTGACTTCTCAGGGTTGAAGAACGCCCCTCATTTGTTAAATGTTCAGATATTCTCTGTTCTTTCACTTGTCTCAGCTGATATTGTCAATAACGGAAAACGCTGTAAGCAATTACTGAAGAGACGTCCTGACTTAACGGAGATGGATATGCAGCACTATATTGTCAATATTAGTGGGGCACAGACACTCATTGACCCTAAGCATGAAAGTAGTGTCAACCTTCTGGCTGATATGATTGATACAATGGGCGAAAACTTTGCTGGTGTTGTATTGTCTGTTAATTCACTGCGAGGGATTCTGTTTGAGACGGGGATTGGCACTCATAAGGATCCGTACGTAACGGCAGTCCAGAGGATTTTTGGTCTGATGCAATATAGAGTTTTTGCTCAGACGGACGAAACCAGTGTTCCTCTACTAGCTAACGCCTTATCTGGATCAATGAACCAGTCTGAACTAGAGACTTTGCCTCGTCTGGCGAAAGGACAGTTATTCATGAATATTGCAGGGGTAGGAAATCTGGTCTTTAACCAACAGCTGTTAGCCCCTGAAGTTGAGCGCTATGGCGGTATTGAGTAAGAAAGGAAGGTAAACCAGAATGGCCAAAAATAAACTAGGAATGATTGCCAGGACTAAGCAGAGATTTGATCAATACGTATTGATTCGTAAATATCGCATGCAACAAGAAAGAGATTATTTCGCTTCAGAGGGAGAATCTGATCCAAAACGCCTGGAAGCACAAAAAGAACGAGATAAGGAGTTTTTGAACGGTCTCAAGAAGATTGGAATAGGATTTATTGTATTTTTAGTTTTTTATGGAATTTTGCGAACAATATTAGGATTATGGTAGATAGGGGAGGTATCTATGAAAAAATTATTAAAGCCTAAGATTATCCTTCCTTTTGTAGCGTTACTGTTAATTATCAATGTTGGGATGGCCATGTTGGCTGGGATAATGGGCGCTATAGCTAGTAATGGTGGACATGATTGTGGTGCAATAGACACAACATCTTCAACTAGTGACTCAACAGTTTCTTCAGCTGATGGCTCCATAGATGATTTTGTAAAAAAGCATAAGGAATCCTATATTCTATCTTGGAGAGCAGGAGGTTTTCTACCTTCAGCTTCCATCACTCAAACTATGATAGAGAATGGCTTTAATTTTACGAATCCTAATGGAACTTCCTTCTGGATGGCTCATAACATGGGAGGTGTTAAAACCTCCAGAAAAAGCGATTTTCCAGTCACTATTGCGACGTATGGTGAAGACAGTATTGACCTAACAGGAACAAAGCCTGGAGCAAACGTTGGAGACGGTACAGGAGGAGCTTATACTTGGTTTTCTAGCTATGATGCAGGGATTGTAGGGAAAGCTGAGTTTATGGCTCACCAGACACTTTATAAAGGGGCTATAAACAATATAAATGGCATTGCAACTCTATCTGCCATAGCAGATGGTGGATGGGCTACAGATGGCACTTATAAGAGCAAGCTAACTGATATGTACGAAAAGCTAGGTACTAAGTATCAGTGGCTTGATAAGGAAGCCATTGCTGCTCATGGTGAGAAACCTTATGCAGTATCGAATACACAAGATGGCAGTTCTTCAGATAATGCTATTTCTTCTTCAGCTGAAAAAAGTGATTGTGGGGAATCAGGTGGTAGTGTCGATGGAACAGGAAAAGTTCCTTCAGATGCGACTGCGTGGGGGTATAAACCAGAAGATTTACCAGATAGTTTGAAACCGTTTATTGTCGATCCTAAGAGTTTAGGCATGGATTATGCTAAGTCTACAGGGTGGTATAATCCTGGAAGGGACGATATAGCTGGACAATGTGTGAATCTTACAATTAGTGTCGCAAATCATATATGGGGTCATTCTGGTTCAGTTCAAGGTAATGGGAAAGATCAGGCAGCAGCTTGGGCATCAATATTCGGGAATTCACTTAAGTCAACTCCCAAAAGGGGTGCTATCTTTTCTACACAGGTGGGAGGCGGAGGCTATGGTCATACAGGAATTGTATGTCATGTCTTTGAAAACGGATCTATCTTATTTGTAGAACAAAATACACCTTTAAGTGGTTGGGATACGTTTAAGACCCCTTATACATGGGACTATCGAATTTGGACTCCAGAACAACAGCGAGCCCAAGTTATTTCGTTTGCCTATCCAGATGATAGGGAACCTAAATTGAATTCAAATTAAAAGGAGTATATAAGATGATTGATTGGATAAAGGAGAATATGGTTGTATCGATTGTAGTAGGTATTCTATTGGTTTTGGCAGGAATAGGGATTGTATCGAGTTTCAGGCCATCTCAACAAACTAAAATAGAAGAAGCTGCCCAGGTGAGTTCTTCAGGAACCACTCAAAACGAGCCGTCTTCCAAAGAGGAAACAGCAGACGAGAAGAATTATCGGACAGCTAAGTTAAAACTAGAACGCCCCTATGCAGAGGCAAGCTCAGAAGACAAAAAAGAAGTGTTAAAAGCCTTTGAAGAAGCAGTAGCAGATATAAAAAAGACGAATTTTCTGCCAAATGTCAAGGGAACAATCGAGAATCATTTATCTATGACACAGAATGCGATGGTTCAAACCTTTGCGATGGCTATTCTAACGAATCAGTATGATTTTCAACCTAAACAATTAGAAGTGATGCCGACAGAATCAGAGGACGTTATTCAATTTTTAGTTGTCTTGACTAAAGGTGGGGAAGAGAATAGCTATTTCATTGGTAATTTCAATACTACAGTTCAACAAATCCAACTAAAAGCCTATATTGGTGGAAATATAGGCGGTACATATGGCTAAAAAGTTGCACAAAAAGTTATATAACTTTTTGTGCTTTTATATTGACAATAAAAGTAGTTTTAGGTATAATTAAGTATATAAAAAGTTATATAACAAAATATACAATTATCCAAGGAGGGAATCATGAAGATTCAAACTACAAACTTAGGAAAAGGTGGCGGTGGTAAGACTACAGATACCTTTAATGAAGGGGATTGGTTGGCACGTGTTAAGGGGCTTAGAACACTACTCATTGATGGAGCTTGGGAATGCAATTTGACAAGAACATTTGATGTAAAATGTGAGAAAACCGTCTATGATATATTTACGACTGGAGAGTATGAGATTGTTCCAATATCAGAAAATCTCAGTTTGATTTGTGGTGATGAGCGTTTGACAGATGAGCAGTTAGATCTTGCTAGTCGAAACAACAAATATCTCCAGTTGTTTATGTGGTTTAGCGAACATTACGAAGAGTTAGAAGCACAATTTGATGTCATTCTGATTGATACGCACAATGATGAGAGCTTAGTTACAGAAAATTTTATAGCTGTGTCAGATATTGTCTTGGCTGTTTCTGATGCCTCTCTTAATGGTTTTCGTGCCTGGTTATCTTTAAAAAATTTTGTGGACTTCATTAAGAGCGAAGCTATCGAAGTGATTACTAAGAAAAGCTATGTTAAAGCAGAACCTTATCTTATTGGAAATAAGATTAAGTACTTTGGAAACAATGTAACAGACACCTGTAAACAATTTTTAGAAGTTGTTGAAGAAGACTCAGCTTACCTAGGTTCTATCCAGGAGAAAGAACTGATGGCTAAGAGTCTTGTGATTAGCAAGAGTGTTTTTGAGCAGCATGAAGAGATGACAGCTAACCAAAAAGAGACACATCAAAAGTTTTATGATAATATAAACTACGTATATGAAAATATTTTGAGTGTGTTAGAAGGAGAGGTAGCATGACAGAGAATCGATTCGCACAAGTAAAACAAACATTCCAAAGTACACCAAAGAGAGAAAAGACTCGTTCGTCGAGGAAACAAAATCAGGAGGCTAGAAAGTCTCCTGAAAGCTATAACAAAAAGCAACGTTTTCCTTTCTCTCTGCACCATAATGTTCGATATGATATGTTAGATGCTTTAGTAGAGTATCATGGTGAAAAATCAGCTTCATCTTATCTTGAGAATCTGATTATAAGAGAATGGGAAAAGATGGAGCGAAAGAAAAAATAGAGTTCCATAAGAAAGGAAATGTCTCATGGTTTATACAGGAATGCCGTATTCTAGTTGGAAAAGACAGTCGCGAACTATTGAAGAACTGGAGCATATTTTTTTTGAAAAAGAGGGAATGAAGCGAGAAAGAGAAAATGAGTTCATTCAGGAATGTATAGAGCGAGATCTAGAATTTGCAAAGAAACACTATCAGACAACTGGAAATATTACTTATAGTATTCCTGTTAATGATTTGCCAAAGGATTTTAATAATCTTGAAGTAAATCTTGAAGTAAATCTGTATAACCTCATTCATTATGTTTATTCTGATGATGAACTTAGATTTTTTTATAAGACATCTAAAATCAGCTTCATCTCAAATTTAACGGATGTTCTTAATATCTCTGAAGATATTGCATTACAGATCCATTCTTTATTGTCGGACGAAGACTATATTATAAAATCACTTCATGAAAGTTGGTTTAGATTATGTGAAGTCAATGAGAGAAACAGACTACTCAAAAGTAAATATGGTTCTTATGATCCCTTTTATAAGACGGTTAGCAATTCCATTTTGGGAAAAATTGAAAAATTAAAATTAAAGAGTAGATTTATAAAAAACTGGAGGAATAATCGTTTTTGGAAAAAGAAAGGGTTATCTCGGAAAAGTATTTCAAAATTGTACTCACTTGTAAGTTTTTTCTACCTGGAACATGATTGGGATAGGATTGCTTATCAAAAATTATTTTGTTTCCAGATACGAGGAGATAATAAATTTTAAAATATTACTGATGAAGTAGGAGGAATCTATGATGATTTTCATTGATATTAAAAGACTTGTTCAGCTATTCTTTATTTTTATCGGAGCTATAGCTATCTATATGTTCTATAAGACATTTGGTCTTAGTATGGTGTTTATAGTCGTTTTAGGATTGGCCGTTTTAAAATTTGCTCCAGCTTTCCTTCCAGTTGTATTATTACTGTATTTGGGACTTCACTTTACAGGTGATTTTTCCTTTATTGCAGATGGAATTGTGACAATTCTATGGAGTATCATTTTGATTCCAATGGCTATATTCACTATCGACATGAGCAAATCCTATTTTAGTAAAAAAGAGAAACCCTGGTATGACAAGTAAGAGTTTATCTGAAAAGATAGGCTCTTTTTTTTGTCAGAACAAAGGATTATTTGAACATTCAGGTCAAAATTTATTAAAATAAGCGTAATTTTAATAAGGGAGGATTCTGAATGGCTTTCTTTGATGAGAGAGAACTAAAAAATCAATTGCTGTTTCAAAATGCAAAAGAATTTTATAACTTTGTTTCTAGATATGATGAGGAGATGATTCCAGTTATGAAAGCAAAGGGCTATACCTGTATTCATTCAATGGAGCGAACCGTCGCTTTTACATTTGGAGAGTTTACTTTCAGAAGAAGACGTTGGAAAAAGGGAGATCATTGGGTCATTCCAGTAGATGAGAAGTTAGGGCTTCAGAAGAACGTCCGCTTCTCATGGGAATTTATGTATCAGGTGGCTAAATTATCTACTTTAATGCCATATGATAAAGTAACTCAGGTGATTCAATTGACTTATCACATTTCGATCACAAAGCCAATTGTAGTAAAAGCTGTAAAAATTTGTGAGAAGTTATTGGAGGAAAGGGAAGGCTATCGATATTATGAAGAGAATAAAGAGGTTAGCAAAAGAAAAGCCCAGGTTATTTATATTGAGGGTGATGGTGTAATGGTCAAAGCACGTGACACACAGAAGGATAATAAGCATTACGATTTATCCCATTTTGTAGTCCATACGGGAAGCCAAAAAGTTGGCAGCAATCGATTTGAACTCCAGGACAAAAAGGAATTTATTGGTCTTGACAATCGCTTAGTGAGGGAGCAGGTGATCGATTATCTGTTTAATAATTACGAAATTACGAATCAGACTTTATTGATTACGAACTCTGATGGAGGTCATGGATATACACCCTATGTTTTCAAAGAAATTGCGAAGGTTTTGCGAATTAAACGGCATGAACATTTTTGGGATGAGTACCATGTAAATAAGGAGTTGAAGAATTATTTAAAATTTTACTCTGAAGAACTATTAGATAGAGCTTTCCAGGCGATTAAGCAACATGATAAGCAGTTGATGAGAACTGTTCTGGATACGACTGAAAGTTATATCGAAACAGAAGAAGAACAAGAGTCATTTGAGAGGTTCAAGAGTAAAATATTGAGAAATTTCCAATACACTAAACCAGCCGAACAAAGAGGATTCAGTCATGCAGGAATAGGGATAATGGAGAGTCAGCATCGTAAGGTCACTTATAGAATGAAAAAAAGAGGAATGTACTGGACACTTGCTGGAGCTGAAACGATGAGTCGGATAATTGTTTTGAATTATGAGGATTCTTTGAGGGAACTATTCTTTGGTAACTGGAGAGAAGATTATGAAAAATTTATTTCTTTAGAGGAAGTTTCTGCTTATACTATTAAAAAAAGAATAAGTAAAATGTGTAAAGAAAATACATCTAGATATCAATGTTACCCTGATAGTAAAAGGTTATCCTACTTCAGAAAACAATAAAAGTATATAATAAAGTGTGTAAAAAGTTATATAACAATAACCTTTGTAAAAAAAGGTCTTTTTGTGCTACAATCAAGCATAAAATGCTTGCACGGTATGTAAAAATGTGTTATAATTTACTTAAATTAATCGAATAAAAAAAAGACGAAAAGTGCGCTAACACTTCTCGCCTTACCGAGTAAGAAACCGACCTTCTTACTCAGTCTTTAATTAATGATACCTGATAAGTGTATCAATGTCAAGACTGAGCAAGAAATTTGTTCAGTCTTTTTTTAAAACTCGGTGATGTTCTCCTAAAAAATTATGAATTTAGGCGTTCTAAAAAATCTTACCGCATACCCGTCTAGAAAAAAACTTGTTATTAGAGCAAATTTCTGTTATAATAAAACAAGTTTCCACCCTTAGTGTAATGGATATCACGTAAGATTCCGGTTCTTGAGATGGGGGTTCGATTCCCTCAGGGTGGATGTAAACATCCTAAGAAAGCCTTTAGTAAGGCTTTTTTCTTTATTCTGACCCAAATTTGCTCCTAATACTCTTCGAAAATCAAATTCAAACCACGTCAGCGTCGCCTTGCCGTAGGTATGGTTACTGACTTCGTCAGTTCTATCCACAACCTCAAAACACTGTTTTGAGCAACCTGCGGCTAGCCTCCTAGTTTGCTCTTTGATTTTCATTGAGTATAAAACTGAAAATCATATTTTATAGAATGCCCAAATCTCCTCCAGTCCCGTTTTAAAGTGACTCAGGGGGCTTTTTTTGATATAATAAAAAGGACTGTTATCAGTTAGAAAGAGGTTGGTATGAAAGAATTACAAACTGTACTAAAGAACCATTTTGCAATCGAATTTGCAGACAAAAATTTACTGGAAACTGCCTTTACTCATACGAGTTATGCCAATGAGCACCGCCTCTTAAAAATTTCACACAATGAACGCTTGGAATTTTTAGGAGACGCTGTTCTACAGTTATTGATTTCAGAATATCTGTATAAAAAATATCCTAAAAAACCTGAGGGTGACTTGTCTAAACTCCGTGCCATGATTGTCCGCGAGGAAAGTTTGGCTGGTTTTGCGCGTGATTGCCAGTTTGATCAGTTTATCAAGCTGGGTAAGGGGGAAGAAAAATCTGGGGGACGTAATCGTGATACCATTCTTGGTGATGCCTTTGAAGCCTTTCTTGGTGCCCTCCTTTTGGACAAGGATGTGGCCAAGGTTAAGGAATTTATCTATCAAGTCATGATTCCTAAGGTTGAAGCAGGCGAATTTGAAATGATTACAGACTACAAAACCCATCTCCAAGAGTTACTTCAGGTCAATGGCGATGTGGCTATTCGTTATCAGGTGATTTCTGAAACGGGTCCTGCCCACGATAAGGTCTTTGATGTAGAAGTTCTTGTCGAAGGTAAGAGCATTGGTCAAGGTCAAGGACGTTCTAAGAAGCTGGCAGAGCAGGAAGCTGCTAAAAATGCCGTTGAGAAAGGGCTGGATTCATGTATTTAAAGGAAATCGAAATTCAGGGATTCAAGTCTTTTGCTGATAAGACCAAGGTCGTATTTGACCAAGGTGTGACAGCAGTTGTTGGACCCAATGGATCTGGAAAGTCCAATATTACAGAAAGTCTGCGTTGGGCCTTGGGGGAGTCAAGTGTTAAGAGTCTCCGTGGCGGTAAGATGCCAGATGTCATCTTTGCTGGAACTGAAAGTCGCAAACCGCTCAATTATGCTTCTGTAGTTGTGACTTTGGATAATAGTGACGGATTTATCAAGGATGCAGGCCAAGAAATCAGGGTAGAACGCCATATCTATCGTAGTGGAGATAGCGAATACAAGATTGACGGCAAGAAAGTCCGTCTGCGTGATATTCATGATCTTTTCTTGGATACTGGATTGGGACGAGATTCCTTCTCCATCATTTCCCAAGGGAAGGTTGAGGAGATTTTCAACTCCAAGCCTGAGGAACGTCGTGCCATTTTTGAAGAAGCTGCTGGAGTTTTGAAATACAAGACTCGCAGAAAAGAAACTGAGAGTAAACTGCAACAAACTCAGGATAATCTGGATCGTCTAGAAGACATTATCTACGAGTTGGATAATCAAATCAAGCCTCTTGAGAAGCAAGCTGAAAATGCTCGTAAGTTTCTAGACTTGGAAGGGCAACGTAAGGCTATTTATTTAGACGTTCTGGTTGCTCAAACCAAGGAAAATAAGGCTGAACTAGACTCGACAGAAGAAGAGTTGGCTCAGGTTCAGGAACTCTTGACTAGCTACTACCAAAAGCGTGAAAAATTAGAAGAAGAAAATCAGAATCTTAAAAAGCAACGCCAAGATTTACAGGCTGAAATGGCCAAAGACCAAGGCAGTTTGATGGACTTGACCAGTCTAATCAGTGATTTAGAGAGAAAATTAGCCCTATCGAAATTAGAATCTGAGCAAGTAGCTCTGAATCAACAGGAAGCACAAGCTCGTTTCGCTGCTTTGGAGGATAAGAGAAAGGTTCTAAGTCAGGAAAAGGCTGAAAAAGAAAGCTCTTTAGCCCTCTTAGAAGAAAATCTAGTCCAAAATAATCAAAAACTTAATCATTTAGAAGCTGAATTGCTGGCTTTTTCAGATGATCCTGATCAGATGATTGAGCTATTACGTGAACGCTTTGTGGCGCTTTTACAAGAAGAAGTGGATGTCTCAAACCAGTTGACTCGTATCGAAAACGAGTTGGAAAATAGTCGTCAGCTTTCTCAAAAACAAGCAGATCAACTAGAAAAACTCAAAGAGCAATTAGCTACAGCTAAAGAGAAAGCTAGGCAGCAAAAGGCGGAGCTTGAAACTGCCAAGGAGCAAGTTCAGAAATTATTGGCCGACTATCAAGCTATTGCCAAGGAGCAAGAGAAGCAGAAAACTTCCTATCAAACTCAACAAAGTCAACTATTTGACCGTCTGGACAGTCTTAAAAACAAGCAGGCCAGAGCTCAAAGTTTAGAAAATATCCTGAGAAATCATAGTAACTTTTATTCAGGTGTCAAGAGTGTTCTCCAAGAAAAAGACCGTCTTGGTGGAATTATTGGTGCAGTCAGTGAGCACCTGAACTTTGATGTGCATTATCAAACTGCCCTAGAGATTGCGCTTGGAACCAGCAGTCAGCATATCATCGTAGAAGATGAAGAGACAGCAACCAAGGCGATTGATTTCCTCAAACGAAACAGAGCAGGTCGTGCAACCTTCCTTCCTTTGACCACTATTAAGGCGCGTACGATTTCTAGTCAGAACCAAGATGCTATTGCTGCAAGTCCAGGTTTCCTTGGGATGGCAGATGAGTTGGTGACATTCGAGACTAGATTGGAAGCTATTTTCAAGAACTTGCTAGCTACGACGGCTATTTTTGATACTGTAGAACATGCGCGTGCAGCTGCACGCCAGGTTCGATATCAGATTCGCATGGTGACCCTAGATGGGACAGAGTTGCGTACAGGTGGTTCCTATGCAGGTGGAGCCAATCGCCAAAATAACAGTATTTTCATCAAGCCAGAACTGGAGCAATTACAAAAAGAAATTACTGAAGAAGAAGCAAGCTTGAGTTCAGAAGAGGCGACTTTGAAGACCTTGCAAAATGAGATGACTGCATTGAAAGAAAGATTAGAAGCTATCAAATTTCAAGGAGAGCAGGCTCGTATTCAGGAGCAAGGCTTGTCCCTCGCTTATCAGCAAACTAGTCAGCAAGTTGAAGAGCTAGAAACTCTTTGGAAACTCCAAGAAGAGGAATTAGATCGTCTTTTTGAAGGAGATTGGCAAGCAGACAAGGAAAAATGCCAAGAGCGCCTTGCTACAATCGCCAGTGATAAGCAAAATCTGGAAGCTGAGATTGAAGAGATTAAGTCTAACAAAAACGCCATCCAAGAACGCTATCAAAACTTGCAGGAAGAGCTAGCGCAAGCTCGCCTGCTTAAGACAGAACTGCAAGGGCAAAAACGTTATGAAGTGGCTGATATTGAACGTTTAGGCAAGGAATTGGACAATTTAGATATCGAACAAGAGGAAATCCAGCGCCTTCTTCAAGAAAAGGTTGATAATCTGGAGAAGGTTGATACAGAATTGCTCAGTCAACAGGCTGAAGAAGCCAAAAACCAGAAAACAAATCTCCAACAAGGTTTGATTCGCAAGCAGTTTGAATTGGATGATATTGAAGGTCAACTAGATGATATTTCCAGTCATTTGGATCAGGATCGACAGCAGAATGAAGAGTGGATTCGCAAGCAAACACGTGCTGAAGCCAAGAAAGAAAAGGTCAGCGAGCGCTTGCGCCATCTACAAAGTCAATTAACAGACCAGTATCAGATTAGCTATACAGAAGCATTAGAAAAGGCACATGAATTGGAAAACCTCAATCTGGCAGAGCAAGAAGTTAAGGATTTAGAGAAGGCTATTCGCTCGCTGGGTCCAGTCAACTTGGATGCTATTGAACAGTACGAAGAAGTGCACAACCGTCTGGACTTTCTAAATAGTCAGCGAGATGATATTTTGTCAGCGAAAAATCTGCTCCTTGAGACAATTACAGATATGAATGATGAGGTCAAGGAACGATTTAAATCAACCTTTGAAGCTATTCGTGAGTCCTTTAAAGTGACCTTCAAGCAGATGTTTGGTGGAGGTCAGGCAGATTTGATTTTGACTGAAGGAGACTTGCTGACAGCTGGGGTTGAGATTTCTGTTCAACCACCAGGTAAGAAAATCCAGTCGCTTAACCTCATGAGTGGTGGTGAAAAAGCTTTATCAGCTCTTGCTTTGCTTTTCTCCATTATTCGTGTCAAGACCATTCCATTTGTCATCTTGGATGAGGTGGAAGCTGCGCTGGATGAAGCCAATGTTAAACGTTTTGGGGATTACCTCAATCGATTTGACAAGGACAGCCAGTTTATCGTTGTGACCCACCGTAAGGGAACCATGGCAGCGGCTGATTCCATCTATGGAGTGACTATGCAAGAATCAGGTGTCTCAAAAATTGTTTCGGTGAAGTTAAAAGATTTGGAAGAAACAGTAGACTAGTTACCAAACGATAGCATCTCTTAGGGGATGCTATTTTTTAAAACTGACATCTTGAATGATTTTTTAAGGTCAGTTCAAGGGCAAAAAACGACATTTGGGCTTTCCTTTTAGCGAAAAGGCTTTCTCTATGATATAATAGTTTCATGATTACAACAGTACCTATAAAAAATGAAAAAGATATCGCAGTACCGGATAAAACAGTTCTTGTATTAGGCTATTTTGATGGTATTCATAAGGGACATCAGAAGCTTTTTGAAGTAGCTAGCAAGGCTTCTATGAAAGATTATCTACCAGTTGTCGTGATGACCTTTACAGAGTCTCCGAAGCTTGCTTTGCAACCTTACAAGCCAGAATTAATGCTTCATATTGTCAGCCATGAAGAACGAGAACATAAGATGAAATGGCATGGAGTAGAGGCTCTTTTCTTACTTGACTTTAGTAGTAAATTTGCTAGTTTAACGGGTCAAGAGTTCTTTGATACCTATGTTAGAGCATTAAAACCAGCGATTATTGTAGCGGGATTTGATTACACGTTTGGTTCTGATAAGAAAACTGCTGATGATCTGAAGGATTATTTTGATGGAGAAATCATCATTGTTCCGCCCGTTGAGGATGAAAAGGGGAAAATTAGTTCTACTCGTATTCGTCAAGCTATTCTTGATGGAGATGTCAGAGAAGCTGCTCATTTACTTGGCACTCCTTTACCGTCACGCGGAATGGTTGTTCATGGCAATGCTCGTGGACGGACTATCGGTTACCCAACAGCAAACTTAGTTTTAAGAGATCGAACTTATATGCCAGCAGATGGTGTCTACGTAGTTGATGTCGAAGTGCAGCGTAAAAGATATCGTGGAATGGCGAGTGTAGGGAAAAATGTTACTTTCGATGGAGAAGAGCCACGTTTTGAAGTCAATATTTTTGATTTTTCAGATGACATTTACGGTGAAACAGTCATTGTCTACTGGCTAGACCGTATCCGTGAAATGGTCAAATTTGACTCTGTTGAAGAACTGGTAGATCAACTCCAGAAAGATGAAGAAATTGCTCGGAATTGGAAGGATGCTGAGTAGGAAATCGGAGTTTTATATAAAATTACCCATACTTTAGATTCTTATTTCTAAATAGAAAAAGTAGCCTTTTCCAGGCTACTTTTTTAAAACACTCGATACACGTAGGGATTTTCTGGTTTATCGACTTTGGTAAAGCTGTCAATTTCCAAGGTTGGGAGGTTTTGTTTGAGTTCTTTATGGTAGTGATTGACAAGTTTTCCTTTTGCTGTTATCCAGGTGTTATTCTCATACTGACGGGTATTTCCCTTGGTCAGCAATCCATACACACCAGAATCTGCGATACAGTGAATAATGCCGAAGCGGAACAGAAATTGACTATTGGCATGGCTGGGATCATTATAGACAAAACCTGTGAACTGGACTGTCTTGCCCTCAAACTCATCTGGATAGTCATAGATAGCTTCCATGACTTCCATATAGTTTTCATTCGTAATCTGAATGCTATCTTGGGACAAATATTTATCCGCTGCCGTTCGCATTTCCTTTTCATAGGCTGTTTTTGAGAAATAAGAACTGGTATCTGGTTTCAAATATTGGCTTGTCGTCCCTTCGCTGGTCTGAATGGCTTGATCCGTTCCTTCTGATAAGGGGAAATGATAGCCTTTAGCAGAAACGGTCTGAGAATCCAAGCTAACAGTTGGGAAAGTTAAACCGACCACAATTGGAATAGCCAGAAGAGCAACACTTGTCCCCTTCGCTAATCGGCTGTTCAGATAACTGTGAGTTTTAACTTGCTTCATCCAGATATACAATTGAACGATTGCCAAGATAAATGAAAGCACCATGGAAATATAGGCTAGATAGGAATAGTGCATGTTGATGTACTGGTTTAATTTGCCAGACAGATGGAGATAAATGGTCAGTTCAAAATAGCCAGCTAAAATTAAAAATCGAATCATAGAATGACTCCAATCAAGAGAGAATAGACTAAAACGACCAGAGTTACAATTGTTATGAAGTGACTGATAAATCGTGCTTTCAAGTAATTTTTCATCATGAGAATATTTTTGATATCCAGCATTGGACCAATGACGAGAAAGGCCAGAACTGGTGCCAAGCCGAAACTCGAGAGAAGAGAAGCTCCGATAAAGGCATCCGCCTCACTACAGAGCGAAAGAAGAAAGGCCAAAAGCATCAAGAGTAGGATGGCAAAAAGAGGGGTCGCACTGATAGAGGTCAGAATCCGAGTCGGAACATAGACCTGTATGACAGAGGCAAAGAGACAGCCAAATACCAAATAACGTCCCGTATCAAAAAATTCATCAATGGCCTGCACAAAGACCTGAAAAACTTTTTTTGCAGGGCTTAAGTGAGAAAAATCATGCTCATGACAGGCCAGACGATTTTCTTTTTGAATCGGTTCTTGCCAGAAAAATCCTAGAAAAATCCCAAGTATCACAGCTACAACAATGGAACCCAGAGCTCGTAACAGGGCGATGTGAAAGGAATTGCCAAAGGCAGAATAGGTCGCAAATAGAACAATGGGATTGATAACTGGTGCAGTCACAAGAAAAGGAACAGCCGTGTAACTGGGAACTTTCTTTTCCAGAAAACGATTGATAATGGGGATGATTCCACATTCACAAGAAGGGAAAAGTATCCCGACGAAGGTACCAAAAAAGATTCTCCCCCAACGATTTCGAGGGAGAAAATGATAAACTTTTTCAGGTGTGATATAGACCTCAATCAGCCCTGATACAATACTTCCTATCAGAACGAAGGGGAGGGCTTCAATGATTATAGAGAGAAAAATGGCTCCAGTCTGGAGCACACTAGATGGGAGTTGTTGGAAAGCAGTCATCTAGTTTTTCTTTTCTGCTTTGGCTTTTTTCTCTTTGTCATCAGGGAAAGTGACTTGTTTCAAATCAGGGAGTTTCGCAAACTCTTCAAACATCTTGTCCAAGTCGTCCGTTTTTGTAAATTTTACAGCCATAGGTGTACCTCGATTCTAAATTCTACCTCTATTATACTATTATTTTGAGGAAAAGGGAAAAGTTAAAATTGAGTATCTAACGAATCATAGAGCTTGATATATCCTAATATACACTATGATTGTGATATAATAGTTATGAAGTAACGGAGGAAATGATGGAACACGAAAAAATCGGTCAGGTGACCGACGAAGTAAAAGAAATTTTTAATATTGTTCTTGAAGCTAGTGATATCAAGGTTAACAAAAAAGGTTTAAGAAGCCATATGTTGAAACGGCATCATAATGATGTGATTCATCATATCGAAGATCTGGAACTTATACTAAGTAATCCAGATTTCGTTGGGGTTAATCCACGAGAGAAAGATGCTAGTTTTGAATACGTTAAAAGATTTGATGATAATGTTCTTGTTGCCATCAAGTTACATAAAAGTGGCGATTTCTTTTATGTTCCGACCATGTATCGCTTGCAAGATTTCAAGTTACAAAGTCGTATTAAGTCTGGTAGATTGAGAAAGCTTGACAAAAAAAGTAGTTAGTGCTAGAATAACATTAACGAAAGACATTTGAGGGCAGAAAGGTTCCTGCCGCACCTTGCAAAAGGTATCTGAGATGCTGGGTACACCGACCAGCCAAGTGTCCGTTATTTCAAGGGAGGGGCTTAAATGCTCCTTTTTTATTTAAAATTTCAAAATAGATTACACCCACCGCAGGTTCAGACTTGCGGTTTTTTATTTGCTCTGAAAATTGATTCGTTAACTTCAACAAATAGCTTTATAAAGCGTTTTGTAAAAAATAAAAACAGTGAAATTACTCATAGATTCTTTTGTAAACTATTAGAATTAAATTGCAACCTTCTCAATAATACGGGTCCCAGAACTGGCTATTATGCCAGATCCATTAAATACTTTTGATGTCATGGGGTGGTTAAAAAAGGAGGCAATGCTCTCTAAGTACAAGTTATTGTACTATAGAATATAAATCTATTCCCCACATATTGTTTTTAAATACTGTAAGAGATAATTTGAAACGTTTAGCTTATGGTATAATAGATTCATGGATAAAAAATATGAAAAAATCTCCCAGGACTTGGGAGTGACGTTAAAGCAAATTGATACCGTTCTAAGTTTGACAGCTGAAGGGGCGACTATTCCCTTTATCGCGCGTTATCGTAAGGATATGACTGGTAGTCTGGATGAGGTGGCGATTAAAGCCATTATCGACTTGGATAAAAGCCTTACCAACCTCAACGACCGTAAGGAAGCTGTCCTAGCCAAAATCCAAGAACAAGGCAAGTTGACAAAGGAGTTGGAAGAAGCTATCTTAGCTGCCGAAAAATTAGCAGACGTAGAAGAACTCTATCTGCCATACAAGGAAAAACGTCGGACCAAGGCAACAATTGCTCGTGAAGCCGGACTCTTCCCACTTGCTCGCTTAATCTTGCAGAATGTAGCTGGCTTAGAGAAAGAGGCTGAAAAGTTCGTCTGTGAAGGATTTACGACTGGGAAGGAAGCTTTGGCCGGTGCAGTTGATATCTTGGTCGAAGCCTTATCGGAGGATGTCAATTTACGCGCTCTAACTTATCAGGAGGTGTTGAGACACTCTAAACTCACTTCTCAAGTCAAGGATGAAAGTCTTGATGAAAAGCAGGTTTTTCAGATTTATTATGATTTTTCAGAGACGGTTGGAAATATGCAGGGTTATCGTACCTTGGCTCTCAATCGTGGGGAGAAGCTAGGTGTCTTGAAGGTCGGTTTTGAACATGCAACGGACCGTATCCTTGCCTTCTTTGTTGCTCGTTTTAAGGTAAAAAATGCCTACATAGATGAGGTAGTTCAGCAATCTGTTAAGAAAAAAGTCTTGCCTGCTATCGAGCGCCGTATTCGGACAGAATTAACCGAGAAAGCAGAAGAAGGAGCTATCCAACTCTTTTCTGACAATTTGCGCAATCTCCTATTGGTTGCTCCACTGAAAGGGCGCGTGGTTCTTGGGTTTGACCCAGCCTTTCGTACAGGTGCCAAGCTAGCTGTCGTGGATGCAACAGGAAAAATGCTGACAACTCAGGTTATTTATCCTGTTAAACCAGCATCAGCTCGTCAAATCGAAGAAGCTAAGAAAGATCTGGCAGACTTGATTGGTCAGTACGGCGTGGAAATCATTGCCATCGGAAATGGTACTGCTAGTCGTGAAAGTGAAGCCTTTGTGGCGGAAGTTCTTAAAGATTTTCCAGAAGTCAGCTATGTTATCGTCAATGAAAGTGGTGCTTCTGTCTATTCTGCCAGTGAACTAGCTCGTCAGGAGTTTCCAGACTTGACTGTTGAAAAGCGTTCGGCTATCTCCATCGCCCGTCGTTTGCAAGATCCCCTTGCGGAATTGGTCAAAATCGATCCTAAGTCAATCGGTGTCGGCCAGTACCAGCATGATGTCAGTCAGAAGAAATTGTCTGAAAGTCTAGACTTTGTCGTGGATACCGTGGTTAACCAAGTTGGTGTCAATGTCAATACGGCCAGCCCAGCTCTTCTTTCCCATGTCGCTGGACTCAATAAAACCATCTCTGAAAATATCGTCAAATACCGTGAAGAAGAAGGAAAAATCACTTCACGCGCTCAAATCAAGAAAGTTCCTCGTCTGGGGGTCAAGGCTTTTGAACAGGCAGCTGGTTTCCTCCGTATCCCTGAAAGTAGCAATATCCTCGATAATACTGGAGTTCACCCAGAAAACTATGCTGCAGTTAAGGAGCTCTTCAAACGCTTAGATATTAAAGACCTAAACGAAGAAGCACAAAATAAGCTTAAGTACCTTTCTGTCAAGGAAATGGCGCAAGAGCTAGACCTTGGTCCAGAAACTCTTAAAGATATCATTGCAGACCTTCTCAAACCAGGTCGAGATTTCCGTGATTCCTTTGATGCACCTGTGCTTCGCCAAGATGTCCTAGATATCAAGGATTTAGTGGTTGGTCAGAAGCTAGAGGGTGTGGTGCGTAACGTCGTTGACTTTGGAGCCTTCGTCGACATTGGGATTCATGAGGACGGTCTGATTCATATTTCCCATATGAGTCGCAAATTTATCAAACACCCAAGCCAAGTGGTGTCAGTCGGAGATTTGGTGACTGTTTGGGTCAAGAAAATCGATACTGAACGTGAAAAAGTCAATCTGTCGCTCCTCGCTCCAAATGAAACTGACTGATTATGTCAAGCAGGTTTCGTTAGAAGACTTCGGAAGACCTTTTATCCATCAAGCCCAGTGGAATTCTCGTCTACGTTCGACAGGTGGGCGATTTTTCCCAAAAGATGGGCATTTGGATTTTAATCCCAAGGTTTATCAGGAACTAGGTCTGGATGTTTTTAGGAAAATTGTCCGCCATGAACTCTGTCATTATCACCTCTATTTTCAAGGGAAAGGCTATCAACACAAGGATAGGGATTTTAAGGAACTGTTGAAAGCAGTAGATGGATTACGCTTTGTGCCATCCTTGACAAATAGCAACTTCAAGCCAATCAAGCTTTATCGTTGTCAATCCTGCCAGCAAACTTATCATCGCAAACGAAGGATTGATATCAAACGCTATCGCTGTGGAGTTTGTAGAGGTAAATTGCTACTAATAAATCAGCCCGAGGACTGATGAAAGCCTACCCTACCCGTGATATACTATGTCTAACCTAGCAGAAAGAGGAAATATCATGAATAGTAAATTTTATAAAATGAGACGAAATCGCATGATTTCAGGAGTTCTGGCAGGTCTGTCAGACAAGTGGAACTTTGATGTTACCCTTGTTCGTTTTCTATTTGCTATTTTTACAGTCGCAAACTTTGGACTTGGCGTGATTATTTATATCATCCTAGCTTCTATCATGCCAACCAAGGAAGAAATCGAAGCAGAAATGTACGGAACAGGCCCACGTAAACGCAAAGAAGCCCAAGCCATTGACGATAATGAAGGATGGTTTTGGTGAGGTAGAAACAGTTATTTTACTGTTAGTCTATGAATTCGACTAATCTATTTTAAAACTTTTGAACCCTTGTATTTGCAAGGGTTTTCTTCTTGCTTTCTTTTTATGGTAAAATATTTTTAATAAAATATCTACATTTCCCCCAATCTTACAAAAATGTAAGATTAAAGTCTCTTTTGTAAGGTTAGGTTATGGCAAGCAGTCTTTTTTTGATGTAAACTAGACTCATAAAGAACAAAGGAGTAACATCATGAAACAAATCTTACATAAGAAAACAATAAAACCAAGTCACAAAGATATCGAGCGCGTTCAGCTGGGATGCGCTATGATGCAAGCAACATTTCATTTGATGGGATATTAAGAAAGGAGATTCTCATGACACTTTTAGATGTAAAACACGTTCAAAAAATTTATAAAACTCGTTTTCAGGGCAATCAAGTAGAAGCCCTCAAGGATATTCACTTTACCGTCGAAAAGGGTGACTACGTTGCCATCATGGGTGAGTCTGGTTCTGGTAAATCAACTCTTCTCAATATTCTAGCTATGCTGGATAAACCAACACGCGGTCAGGTTTATCTTAATGGAACAGACACAGCAACCATTAAAAATTCACAGGCTTCTAGCTTCCGTCGTGAAAAGTTGGGCTTCGTCTTTCAAGATTTTAACTTGCTAGATACGCTCTCTGTCAAGGATAATATCTTGCTTCCGCTTGTCTTGTCAAGAAGACCCATTACGGAGATGATGAAGAAATTGGTGGTAACAGCTGAGAATCTGGGTATCAATCAATTGCAAGAGAAGTACCCTTACGAAATTTCTGGTGGTCAGAAACAGCGTGTAGCAGTAGCTCGTGCCATCATCACAGAACCTGAAATTCTCCTTGCGGATGAGCCAACAGGGGCCCTTGACTCCAAATCATCTGCAGCCTTACTTGATGTCTTTGATGAAATCAATGAGCGCGGTCAAACCATTCTCATGGTAACCCACTCCACAGCAGCAGCTAGCAGAGCTAAACGTGTACTCTTTATCAAAGACGGCATTCTTTACAACCAAATCTACCGTGGAGAGAAAACAGAGCGTCAGATGTTCCAAGAAATTTCTGATACCTTGACTGTCATGGCAAGCGAGGTGAATTAGTATGTTTCGATTAACCAATAAGTTAGCGGTATCGAACTTGATTAAAAACCGCAAACTCTACTATCCTTTTGCGCTGGCTGTTCTCTTGGCAGTCACCGTCACCTATCTCTTTTACTCCCTGACCTTCAATCCCAAGATTGCAGAAATTCGTGGAGGAGAAACCATCCAAACAACACTTGGATTTGGTATGTTTGTCGTTACACTTGCATCAGCCATTATCGTCCTCTATGCCAATAGTTTTGTCATGAAGAACCGTTCCAAGGAACTAGGAATTTATGGCATGTTGGGCTTGGAGAAGCGCCATCTGATCAGTATGACCTTTAAGGAGTTAGTGGTATTTGGAATTTTAACTGTTGGAGCAGGTATCGGTATTGGAGCCTTGTTTGACAAGTTGATTTTCGCTTTCCTACTCAAACTGATGAAATTAAAGGTAGAACTAGTTGCTACCTTCCAGATGAAAGTTGTCATTACAGTACTTGTTGTCTTTGGTTTGATTTTCCTAGGTCTCATGTTCCTGAATGCTCTTCGAATCTCCCGTATGAATGCCCTCCAGCTCTCACGTGAGAAAGCTAGCGGTGAGAAAAAAGGTCGTTTCCTATCTCTCCAAACTATTCTTGGTGTGATTAGTTTAGGTGGTGGATATTATCTTGCGGTTACTGTAAAAGATCCCCTTACAGCTCTAATAACTTTTTTCCTAGCTGTTTTGCTGGTTATCTTTGGTACTTATCTATTGTTTAATGCAGGGATTACCGTTTTCCTTCAAATCTTAAAGAAAAACAAGAAATACTATTACCAGCCCAATAACCTTATCTCAGTGTCCAACTTGATTTTCCGTATGAAGAAAAATGCGGTTGGATTAGCAACTATCGCAATTTTGTCAACAATGGTTTTGGTAACCATGTCAGCAGCTACTAGTATTTTCAATGCCTCAGAAAGCTTTAAAAAAGTTCTAAATCCGCATGATTTTGGGATTACTGGACAAAATGTTGAAAAAGAAGATTTGGATAAACTCTTGAGCCAGTTTGCAAGTGACAAAGGTTATAATATCAAAGAAAAAGAAGTTCTTCGTTACGCTTACTTTGGTGTTGCAAACCAAGAAGGTAGCAAGTTAACCATATTTGAAAAAGGACAAAACCGTGTCCAAGTCAAAACAGTTTTTATGGTATTTGACCAAAAAGACTATGAAACTATGGCTGGTCAAAAACTTTCTCTATCAGGAAATGAGGTTGGACTCTTTGCCAAGAATGAGGGAGTTAAAGAACAGAAAGCTCTAACTCTAAATGATCATCAATTTTCTGTCAAAGAAGAATTTACTAAAGATTTCATTGTAAACCATGTTCCAAATCAGTTTAATATTTTGACTTCTGATTACAATTACCTTGTTGTACCTAATTTACAAGCCTTTTTGGACCAATTCCCAGATTCGGCTATCTATAATCAGTTTTACGGTGGTATGAATGTAAGTATCAGTGAAGAAGAGCAACTCAAAGTCGCTGAAGAATATGAAAAATACTTACAAAAGTTTAATGCTCAATTAAACACTGAAGGTAACTATGTGTATGGTAGCACTCTAGCAGATGCTAGTGCTCAAATGAGTGTCCTCTTTGGCGGTGTCTTCTTTATTGGTATTTTCCTATCCATTATCTTTATGGTCGGAACCGTTCTGGTCATCTACTACAAGCAAATTTCTGAAGGATATGAAGACCGTGAGCGCTTTATTATCTTGCAAAAAGTCGGTTTAGATCAAAAGCAAATCAAGCAAACCATTAACAAACAGGTTTTAACTGTTTTCTTCCTTCCTTTGCTTTTTGCCTTCATACATCTAGCCTTTGCCTATCATATGCTTAGTCTGATTTTAAAAGTGATTGGTGTAATAGATACGAATATGATGTTGATTGTGACCTTGTCTATCTGCGCTATCTTCCTCATCGCCTATGTGCTGATTTTCATGATTACTTCTAGAAGCTATCGCAAGATTGTACAAATGTAAAAAAAGATACCTCGACTTCAAAATCGAGGTATTTCTTGTATTTTATACTCAATGAAAATCAAAGAGCAAACTAGGAAGCTAGCCGCAGGTTGCTCAAAGCACTGCTTTGAGGTTGTAGATAGAACTGACGAAGTCAGCTCAAAACACTGTTTTGAGGTTGCGGATAGAACTGACGAAGTCAGTAACCATATATACGGCAAGGCGAAGCTGACGTAGTTTGAAGAGATTTTCGAAGAGTATTAAATGCTGAAAAGTTGACCGAGTAAGAAGGTAACTCCCATGGTCAAGAGACCAATAGCTAGGTTTCGAATCATAGCTGTTTTGGTTGGGGCTTTTCCAAGTTTGGCACTTGTGTAGCCAGTGAGAAGAAGGGCCACACCGACGATAAGGACAGTAGCAGGAATGCGGTAATCACTTGGGAAAATGGTAATTGAAAGCATAGGTGGTAAGCTACCAAGGAAAAAGGCAATAAAGCTAGAAATGGCAGCGTGCCAAGGATTGGTAAATTCTTCATACTCAATTCCATATTTTTCCTCTACCAAAGCCTTGAGTGGATTTTTAAGAAAGGCCTTATTTGTCAAGAGCTGGGCAGAGGTTTCGCATTCTCCATTTTGGATATAGGCAGCATAGAGGGACTTTTTGGCTAGCTCCAAATCTTGGTCTAGCAAGAGTTTTTCTCGCGCAACAGCTGCTTCCTCAGTATCTTTTTGAGTTGAAACGGATACATATTCTCCGCCAGCCATTGAAAAGGCACCTGCTAAGATAGCCGCAAATCCTGATAAAAAGATAATCCAGATATTGCTCGTAGCACTGGCAACCCCGATAACCACACCAGCAATGGAAATAATTCCATCATTAGCACCAAGAACACCCGCACGCAGGATATTTAAACGACCTGCAAAATTTGAATCAATTTCGTGATTTGTTTCTGACATACTAATCTCCTTTTTATCCAGTATAAAGGAAACAGATAATGAAATCAATCTTTTAAAAGTATCTGAAAAAAGTTGCACGATTTTAATTTTACGAGCTTTTTTAAAAGTTAGAAACACGACTAGCTAGTAGAGAAGGATAAAAGAGAAGCAAAGCTGATAGACTAGTCCTTTTTCTAGTTATCTATGGTATAATAGGAGGTAGATTTACTAATCGGAGTAAGAAAGATTTTATGATTAAACTAGTAGCAACGGATATGGACGGAACCTTCCTAGATGGGAATGGACGCTTTGATATGGACCGCCTCAAGTCTCTCTTAGCTTCCTACAAGGAAAAAGGGATTTACTTTGCAGTGGCTTCGGGTCGAGGATTTCTATCCTTAGAAAAATTATTTGCTGATGTTCGTGATGACATTATTTTCATCGCTGAAAATGGCAGTTTAGTAGAGTATCAAGGTCAAGACTTGTATGAAGCGACTATGTCTCGTGAGTTTTATTTGACGACTTTTGAAAAGCTACAAACGTCACCTTATGTAGATGTCAATAAATTACTTTTGACAGGTAAGAAGGGTTCTTATGTACTAGATACGGTTGATGAAACCTATTTGAAAGAGAGTCAGCATTATAATGAAAATATCCAAAAAGTAGCCGGTCTGGAAGATATCACAGATGACATTTTCAAATTTACAACCAACTTCACAGAAGAAACTCTGGAAGCTGGAGAGGCTTGGGTCAATGAACATGTACCTGGTGTTAAGGCTATGACAACTGGTTTTGAATCCATTGATATTGTTCTGGACTATGTCGATAAGGGAGTGGCTATTGTTGAATTAGCTAAAAAACTTGGTATCACAATGGATCAGGTTATGGCTTTTGGAGACAATCTAAATGACTTGCATATGATGCAGGTTGTAGGACATCCTGTAGCTCCTGAAAATGCACGACCTGAAATTTTAGAATTAGCAGAGACAGTGATTGGTCACCATAAGGACCAGTCGGTTATAGCTTATATGGAGGGCTTATAATGGCAGATATAAAATTGATTGCATTGGACTTGGACGGTACCTTGCTGACTACTGATAAAAGGCTGACGGATCGCACCAAGGCAACCTTGAAAGCTGCGCGTGATCGTGGTATCAAGATCGTATTGACAACTGGTCGCCCTTTAAAAGCTATGGATTTCTTTCTCCATGAGCTAGGGACTGACGGCCATGAAGATGAGTATACGATTACCTTTAATGGAGGTTTAGTTCAGAAAAATACAGGTGAAATCCTTGATAAAACAGTCTTTTCATATGATGATGTGGCACGCTTGTATGAAGAAACAGAGAAATTATCACTGCCTCTTGATGCAATCTCAGAAGGAACTGTTTATCAAATCCAATCGGACCAAGAAAGTCTTTATGCCAAATTCAATCCAGCATTGACTTTTGTTCCAGTGGACTTTGAAGACTTATCTAGTCAGATGACCTACAATAAGTGCGTGACTGCCTTTGCTCAAGAACCCTTGGATGCAGCTATTCAGAAGATTTCTCCAGAATTGTTCGACCAATATGAAATCTTTAAATCACGTGAAATGTTGCTAGAGTGGTCACCAAAGAATGTTCATAAAGCAACAGGTTTGGCAAAACTAATCAGCCATCTAGGAATCGACCAAAGCCAAGTCATGGCATGTGGTGACGAGGCCAATGACCTCTCTATGATTGAGTGGGCAGGGCTCGGTGTTGCCATGCAAAACGCTGTTCCTGAAGTCAAGGCAGTCGCAAATGTAGTGACGCCAATGACCAATGATGAAGAGGCTGTCGCTTGGGCTATCGAAGAATATGTGCTAAAGGAGAACTAAGATATGGGATTATTTGACCGTCTATTCGGAAAAAAAGAAGAGCCTAAAATCGAAGAAGTTGTAAAAGAAGCTCTGGAAAATCTTGATTTGTCTGAAGATGTTGAGTCTTCTCTTACAGAAGCTGAGGGAATTCTTCAAGAAGAAGCTGAGCTCGAAGAAGAGGAAAATCAAGACACAGTTGAAGAAAGTCTGGATTCAGAGCCAGATGTAGAGGTTCATCAAGAAGAAGTCGAAGTATTGCAAAACTCAGAAGAAGTCACAACTGAGCTCGTAGAGACTGTAGAAGAAAATAGTTCTGAAGTGCTTGAAGCAGAAAGGCCTCAGGTAGAAGAAACTGTTCAGGAAAAATATGACCGCAGTCTTAAGAAAACTCGTACAGGATTCGGTGCTCGCTTGAATGCTTTCTTTGCAAATTTCCGCTCTGTTGACGAAGAATTCTTCGAGGAATTGGAAGAACTGCTTATCATGAGTGACGTTGGTGTCCAAGTCGCTTCTAACTTAACAGAGGAGTTACGCTACGAAGCCAAGCTTGAAAACGCCAAGAAACCGGACGCACTTCGCCGTGTCATCATTGAGAAATTGGTTGAGCTTTATGAAAAGGATGGTAACTACGATGAAAGAATCCACTTCCAAGATGGCTTGACAGTCATGCTCTTTGTTGGTGTGAATGGTGTTGGGAAAACAACTTCTATCGGGAAACTAGCTCATCGCTACAAACAAGCAGGTAAGAAGGTTATGTTGGTTGCGGCAGATACCTTCCGTGCGGGGGCAGTAGCCCAGCTTGCTGAATGGGGTCGTCGTGTTGACGTTCCAGTTGTAACTGGACCTGAAAAAGCTGACCCAGCCAGTGTAGTCTTTGATGGAATGGAACTTGCCGTAGCTGAAGGTATCGATATTCTTATGATTGACACCGCTGGTCGTCTGCAAAACAAAGATAACCTCATGGCTGAGTTGGAAAAGATTGGTCGTATCATCAAACGTGTTGTGCCAGAAGCGCCACATGAAACTTTCTTGGCTCTTGATGCATCAACAGGTCAAAATGCCCTGGTACAGGCCAAAGAATTTTCAAAAATTACCCCTTTGACAGGAATTGTCTTGACTAAGATTGATGGAACTGCTCGAGGTGGTGTTGTTCTAGCCATCCGTGAAGAACTCAATATTCCTGTAAAATTGATTGGTTTTGGTGAAAAAATCGATGATATTGGAGAATTTAACTCAGAAAACTTTATGAAAGGTCTCTTGGAAGGCTTAATCTAATCAGAAACAAAAATCCTGCAAGACACAAACTTGCAGGAAATTTTTTTATTCTAAACGACCATCTTGACGATAGGCGATGTCTGGCTGCCAAGTCCATTTGGCACCATATTTCTCAAGCAGGTCAAAGCTTGCTTGAGGTCCCATGCTTCCAGCTTTATAGTCATGAAGTGGGGCACCATTTTCAGCCCAGAGTTCTTCGATACGGTCAATCAATTTCCATGACGCACCAACCTCATCCCAGTGGCTAAAGTTAGTTGAGTTATTATTTAAGACATCATAGATCAATTTTTCGTATGGTTCTGGAGAAGCACCAGTTGCGGTCGCATCTGTACGGTAATCAAGTGAGTTAGGAGCCAAGTTGAATTCTTCTCCCACCTGCTTACCATTTAGGCTAAGAGAGAAGCCTTCTGTTGGTTGGATATAGATGGTTAAAATGTTTGGAGCAAGTGGTTCTCCAAAGATAGAGTCCATTTGTTTAAAGACGATGTTGACATGAGTTCCTTTTTCAGTCAGACGTTTACCAGTACGGAAGAAGAAAGGAACACCACGGAAGCGATCGCTGTCCACGAAGAAGGCACCAGATGCAAAGGTTTCAGTTGTTGATTCTGGATTTACATTTGGCTCGCTACGGTAAGAGATATACTTCATGCCATCAATCTTACCAGAACGGTATTGGCCACGGATAAAGTGTTCTTTAAGCTCTTCATCAGTTGGATGATAGAGGTTTTTAAAGACCTTAATCTTTTCAGCACGAATCTCGTCTTTTGTGAAGCTTGCTGGCTTATCCATGGCGAGGAGCGAAAGCAGTTGCAAAGTATGGTTTTGTACCATGTCGCGGAGGGCTCCTGATTCATCATAGTAGCCACCGCGTTCTTCAACACCCAAGCGTTCAGCAAAGGTAATTTGTACATTATCAATATGCTCACGGTTCCAAACATTCTCAAAAATCATGTTAGCAAAACGAACCGCAAAGATGCTTTGAATCATTTCTTTACCAAGATAATGATCAATACGGAAAATTTGTTCTTCGTCAAATGTTGCTAGGAGTTCGTCATTCAACTTGCTTGCAGTTGCGTAATCTGTACCAAATGGCTTCTCAACGATTAAACGTTCAAAACCTTTACCGTCTACAATGTTTTCAGACTTGAGGTGCTTAGCAATAGTTCCAAAGAATTGAGGAGCCATAGACAAGAAGAAGAGCTTGTTGTGTCCAGCTTGGTACTTGTCATTTAATTCAGCCTGCAATTGACGCAAAGCAATGTAGTGTTCTGTATCATTGACATCATGGCTTTGATAGTAAAAGTGGCTAGCGAACTCCTGAGCCTGTTCGGTACTATCTGCCAAATCAAGGATAGATTCGACTACAACAGATTCAAAATATTCCTTGCTCCAAGGACGACGGGCAGTTCCAATGACAGCAAAGTGCTCGGAAAGATTGCCGGATTTATATAGTCTAAATAGGGAAGGGTAGAGCTTGCGTTTAGCCAGGTCTCCACTCGCACCGAAAATTGTAACAATAACCTTAGATGACATCTAGCTACCTAATTTCTATTTTTATTCCTAGTCTTGCTAGGTATGAGGAAATCTCATTTCATAAACTTAATTCTAACATAATTTTCCGAAAAATCAAAAAATCCAATACGAGATAGAAAAAAACTGCAAGGAAATCCTTACAGTTTGAGTATTAGACGTTTAAGACCTTGTCCAAGAACTCTTTCAGACGTGGGTGTTGTGGGTTATCAAAGATTTGATCAGGTGTTCCGTCTTCTAGGAATTCACCATCTGCGGTAAAGATAACGCGGTTGGCAACCTGACGGGCAAATCCCATCTCATGGGTTACGATAATCATGGTCATACCTTGCTCAGCCAATTCCTTCATAACGTTTAGTACGTCTCCGACCATCTCAGGGTCAAGGGCAGAAGTTGGTTCATCAAAGAGCATGATGTCTGGATTCATTGCTAGTCCACGAGCGATGGCCACACGTTGTTTTTGACCACCTGATAGGCTATCTGGGTTAGCATTGGCTTTATCTGCTAACCCAACCTTTTCAAGCAATTCCATTCCCAATTTCTCAGCTTCTTCCTTAGTCATCAACTTGTGCTCAATAGGAGCAAAGGTAATGTTGTCCAATACAGACATGTGTGGGAAGAGGTTGAAGTGTTGGAAAACCATTCCGATATTTTCACGGACATGGTCAACGTTAGTAGTTTTTTCAGTTAAATCATAACCGTTCACAGTGATGTGACCGCTAGTGACTTCTTCTAGAAGATTGAGGCTACGGAGGAAGGTTGACTTACCAGAACCTGAAGGACCGATAATACAAACAACATCTCCTTCATAGAATTTAGTCGTGATTCCTTTTAAAACCTCATTTTTTCCATAATACTTATGTAAATCATTTACATCAATTTTTAATTTTGCCATTAACGAATCCTCTTTTCTAAGCGTTTCGCTAGTCTAGTCAAAAGTGTGATAATTACAAGATAGAAGATAGCAAGGATTGCATACATCTTGAAACTTTGGTAGTTACGGGCGATGATAATCTTACCAGTTTGGAAGAGTTCAACCAAACCGATAGCAGATACGATAGTTGTATCTTTAAGAGCGATAACGAATTGGTTAACAAAGTTTGGCAACATCAATTTAGTTGCTTGTGGCAGGATAATCTTACGCATGGTTTTTCCATAAGAGATACCCAAGCTTCGGCTGGCTTCCATTTGGCCAACTGGAACGGCCTGAATACCACCACGAACGATTTCAGCGATATAAGCCGCTGCATTGAGTGAGAGGGCAATAGTACCAGCTACAAAGTCGTTAATTGGGCTTTGTTGGCCTGTGATAGACTCGATGAAGTTTGGAATTCCCCAGAAGATGAAGGCTGCAAGAATCATCAAAGGAATACCACGGATAACATCAACGAAAATCTCAGAGATCACACGAAGAGATTTATACGGACTGACACTAAACATACCGAAGATAATCCCGATAACAATGGCAATAGCAAATGAGATAAGAGCTAGAGCAAGAGTGATACCAAGCCCGCTAAGGAGTTGTTTATAGTTGTTTTGAAGCAAGCCCCAGATAGTTGTTTCGTCAACAGTGCTTGTTGATGCAGATGAAGATTCGCTAGCTAGGTATTTATCAAGAATCTTTTGGAATTCTCCGTTTGCTTTAAGGTTTGCAAGTCCATTGTTGAACATTTGGATCAATTCTGGATTTGCTCCTTTTTTAACGGCAAAGGCTGTTTCACCGATTGGAGTTCCAGCGATTGGAGTTTTCAATTTTTGACCTTGGCTGATAGAATATTTGAGAACAGGCTCATCATCCATAACAGCATCGATGGCTCCAGTGTTTAAACTATCATACATTGAAGAACCATCAGCGAAGGTTTTGATTTTGTAACCGTATTTGCTTTGATTTTCTGTTAGGAAGGTTTGAGAAGCAGTTCCGTTTTTAACACCGACTGTCTTCCCTTTCAAATCTTCATAAGAAGCAATGGTGCTTGATTCTTTGACACCAAGGATAGTATTAGCAGTGTAGTATGATTCTGAGAAGTCAAAAGTTGCCTTACGAGCATCTGTGACAGACATACCAGCAATGATACCATCAGCTTGACCAGCTTGGACAGCACTGATAGCAGCATCGAAACCAGGATTGGTAATTTCAATTTCAAAACCTTGGTCTTTAGCGATTGCCTTAATCAAGTCCATATCAATACCAGTGTATTGGTTGCTTGAATTTTGGAAAACAAAAGGTGCAAAAGAAGAATCGCTGGCAATGATATATTTAGCTTTAACAGGAATGGCTTTTAAGCCTGCAAGAGTAGTTGTAGTTGGCACTGCTGAAGATGATGATGCAGTCCATTTCTTGATGATTTTATCAAGACTACCATCTTTTTTCATTTCAGCCAAGGCTTGGTTAAATTCAGTAACCAGGTGCTCGTATTTGCTTCCTTTTTTCACACCGAAAGCAAAACTTCCTACAGCTTCCCCATCCATTTCAATATGGAGGTCTTGACCTTGGTTGATGGCATATTCGATAACAGGTTTGTCATCCATCATGGCATCTATGGCACCAGCAGTCAAGCTGTTGTTCATCAAATCACTAGTGTCAAATGTTTTAATAGTAAAGCCGTATTTATCTTTGATTGTTTCAAGAAAACGTTGAGCAGCAGTTCCGTTTTTAACACCAACGGTTTTGCCAGTTAATTGGTCATATTTACTAATCTTGTGTGCCTTTGTAGTTGCAATGACAACTTTTGTGTCATAGTAAGTATCAGACATGGTAAAAACTTTTTCACGTTCTTTCGTCTTTGTCATTCCTGCCATGATAGCGTCAGCTTGACCAGCTTGAACCGCATTGACCGCCGCGTCAAATCCAGGATAGGACATCTGAATGTTCCATCCTTTAATCTCAGCGACTTTGTTGATAATGTCAACATCAATTCCTTTATAAGTTTGATCTGAATCTTTAAACTCAAAAGGTGCATAGGCGGTATCAGACACAATCTTAATCGTCTCAGCTTTTGCAATACCTAATGAGAAAATTGGGAATAAAATTAGCAAAAATGCTAGAAATTTTTTCTTCATTTTTAGTCTCCTTTTCCGAATGTTTTCCCATTATATCAGAAAAAACTAAAAAATGCAAATCTAGGGGCTTTCATGTTAGAAGATATAACATAAAAGCCCTTTGTTTCTTTCTTGAATTGCTACTATAAAGTGCTATAATAATAGTATATAATAGAAGAAAAGAGGACAGGGATATGAAGAACAAAAGAATATTTAATGACTTCCAAGCTTCAAAAATGAGTTTAAACATTTACACAAGTCCCTTGTTAGCCTTTGCTTTTGTCTTCATAGGAGAGTTTGTGGCTTATACTCTGTACGGTATTAGTTTGTTAGCTCTCATCGGACTTGCTAGAAATTTTGGAGAGGCTGGTCAAAATCTTGCAAGCTACTTGCAGACCTTGCAGCAGAGCTTGACGGATAAAACAAGTGACTTTCGTTTAATTTTAGAATTGCTGGCCTTTGGTTTCGTTCTCAACACTGTGTTTAGATGGACTAGAAAAGTTGAGAAAAGACCTATTCGAACTTTAGGATTTTATAAAGAAAATTTCCTCAGCAATCTTCTTATAGGATTTGGTATAGGTCTGGCACTTTTTCTTCTGACCTTGTTAGGTTTGGTGGCCTTAGGGCAATATCGTTTGGAGTCCATTCGCTTGAATCCTTATTCGTTTTTCTTTGTTGTCTTTACTATCCCATTTTGGATTTTACAGGGGACAACAGAAGAAGTGGTGGCCCGTGCTTGGCTCCTTCCTCAATTGGCCTCAAGAACTAATCTAAAACTTGCTGTTGTCATATCTAGCATACTTTTTACCCTGCTTCATATGGGCAATTCTGGTCTAACACCTCTATCTCTAGTGAATCTCTTCTTATTTGGAGTTGCCATGTCTCTTTACCTTCTCAAAACCGATACAGTTTGGGGTGTTGCAGGTATTCATGGGGCTTGGAATTTTGCTCAGGGCAATCTCTTTGGGATTTTAGTTAGTGGTCAACCGTCAGGAACGTCTCTGATGACCTTTTTACCACAAGGAGATCAAGGCTGGCTATCAGGTGGGGCTTTTGGGATAGAAGGTTCTATCATGACAAGTTTAGTCTTGTTACTTTTGATTTTCTATCTCGCTCATCAATTAAAGAAAGAAAATGAAAGGATGTGACTCAGGTCCGTCCTTTTCTTCGTGAAAATACTATAAGTATGCTAAAATAGGAATAGCACATGGAGAGAGGATTCTTATGATCAATCGTATTACAGATAATCAATTTAAACTAGTATCAAAATATCAACCATCAGGAGACCAACCTCAAGCTATTGAGCAGTTGGTTGATAATATCGAGGGGGGAGAAAAAGCTCAGATTCTGATGGGGGCGACTGGTACAGGGAAGACCTATACCATGAGTCAGGTTATTTCCAAAGTCAATAAACCCACTCTGGTCATTGCCCACAATAAAACTCTAGCAGGGCAGCTCTATGGGGAGTTTAAGGAATTTTTCCCTGAAAATGCCGTTGAGTACTTTGTGTCTTACTATGATTATTACCAACCTGAGGCCTATGTCCCTTCCAGTGATACCTATATTGAAAAGGACAGCTCTGTCAATGACGAGATTGACAAACTCCGACACTCAGCGACTTCAGCCCTTTTGGAGCGTAATGATGTTATTGTCGTGGCCTCAGTCTCTTGTATCTATGGTCTGGGTTCGCCCAAGGAATACGCTGATAGTGTCGTGAGTCTCCGTCCTGGTCTAGAGATTTCTCGTGATAAACTCTTGAATGACTTAGTTGACATCCAGTTTGAGCGAAATGATATTGATTTCCAACGGGGAAGATTTCGTGTGCGTGGGGATGTGGTGGAGATTTTCCCAGCATCTCGTGATGAACACGCCTTTCGAGTAGAATTCTTTGGAGACGAAATTGACCGTATTCGTGAAGTGGAGGCTTTGACAGGTCAGGTCTTGGGAGAAGTGGATCATTTGGCGATTTTCCCTGCGACTCACTTTGTGACCAATGACGACCATATGGAAGTTGCCATTGCTAAAATTCAGGGCGAATTAGAAGAGCAACTAGCTGTCTTTGAGAAGGAAGGCAAATTACTTGAAGCTCAGCGTTTGAAGCAGCGGACAGAGTATGATATTGAAATGCTGCGTGAGATGGGCTATACCAACGGGGTTGAAAACTATTCACGCCACATGGATGGACGGAGTGAAGGAGAGCCTCCTTATACGCTTCTCGACTTCTTCCCAGATGATTTCTTAATCATGATTGACGAGAGCCACATGACCATGGGGCAGATCAAGGGTATGTACAATGGAGACCGTTCGCGTAAAGAAATGCTGGTTAATTATGGTTTCCGCTTGCCGTCTGCCTTGGACAATCGTCCTCTCCGTCGTGAAGAATTTGAAAGCCATGTCCATCAGATTGTTTACGTTTCAGCGACACCAGGCGACTACGAAAATGAACAGACCGAGACCGTGATTGAGCAAATCATTCGTCCGACGGGGCTTTTGGATCCTGAAGTGGAAGTCCGTCCGACAATGGGACAGATTGATGACCTCCTAGGTGAAATCAATGCCCGTGTTGAAAAGAATGAACGAACCTTTATCACCACTTTGACTAAGAAAATGGCAGAGGATTTAACCGACTACTTTAAAGAAATGGGCATCAAGGTTAAGTACATGCACTCAGATATCAAGACTTTGGAACGGACGGAGATTATCCGTGACCTGCGCTTGGGTGTCTTTGATGTCTTGGTCGGAATCAACCTGCTCCGTGAAGGAATTGACGTTCCTGAAGTGAGCCTAGTAGCTATTCTCGATGCTGACAAGGAAGGTTTCCTTCGTAACGAACGTGGACTCATCCAGACCATTGGACGTGCCGCCCGTAACAGCGAAGGGCATGTCATCATGTATGCGGACACGATGACTCAGTCTATGCAACGTGCTATGGATGAAACGGCCCGTCGTCGCAAAATCCAGATGGCTTATAATGAAGAGCATGGTATCGTGCCTCAGACAATCAAGAAAGAAATCCGTGACCTGATTGCTGTGACCAAGGCAGTTGCTAAGGAAGAAGACAAGGAAGTTGATATCAATAGCCTCAACAAACAAGAACGCAGAGAACTTGTCAAGAAACTAGAAAAACAAATGCAAGAAGCCGTCGAAGTGCTTGACTTTGAACTAGCAGCTCAGATCCGTGATATGATGCTGGAAGTCAAGGCGTTGGATTAGATAGGAGAGAACGAATGACAAATATAGAAAATAATAAATTTCCATGCTGGGGTCAATATCCAAAAAACGATTCCATATTTAATTATGTTCACACAAAGCTCGATGAAAATATAATTCCTGAGATTCCTGATGAAGATTTTAGAGCACTATCGGATTTTCCTTTGATTTATATTTATATATCCCCTATTCAAAGTGATGGACGAAGGTTTTATTATATAGGTCAGACTATTGATGTGAGTAGGAGAACTAAAGAGCATAGTGAAAAGTTAAAAAAAGAAAATTATGAACGTTTTAAAGAATTTATAAATGGTGAGTATATAGCTTTTTATGGAGAGAATATATCTCAAAACTTAAACTATATTGAAAAACTTTTAATTTTAACTTTTGTAGAGGAATTTAATTTTTTAAATTTTGTAAACATGAATAAAGAAGATGGTTACGTTGGTAAATTACTTGCAAACAAAGATAGAGGTAATGAATCTGGAAAATATCAAGCATTAAGAGAAGTTGTTGAAAAAGATGTAATCAATAATATTCTTAAATTTTTACAGGAAAATAAATTAATTGATGATAAACCAAATTTAAAGCGAGTAACTTCAAGTTTGTTTGCAGAAAGTCCATTCTTTGAACTTACAAAAAATCAAAATTCTATTTTAAATAATATTTTAGAAGCAAATGATAAGCACATTCATCTTATTAAAGGTGGGGCTGGAACTGGGAAGACCGTACTATTATTACATCTTATTGCTCGTTTAAAATTGAAAAACAAAGAAAGCAAAATTGCAGTTTTTGTAAAAAATACACATAGAGATCGTTTTAAAAAAATTTTAACAAGTTACGGATTGAAACCTGATGATAATGGCATTGACATTGTTACTTTTAATCAATTATCAGAAACTAATACTGAGTACGATTATATTATTATTGATGAGGCACAAAGAACAACTAGATTAATTGAAGGGTTAGTTTATCCCACAGGAGCAAAAAATGATACGGATATTCTAAAAAGATTAAATGAAATTATCGGAAAGGAAAAAGAGTACACAACTGAAGAAAAAATTAAGGGATTAAAATACCCTTCCGTTTTACATTTTATCAAAAAGAAATTTACTAAATCACATCTAATAATTTCTTATGATGACTCCCAACGTTTAAGAAAAGTTGATGGTATTGATATTAAAGAAATATTTAATGATAAAGATAAGAATAAAGAAAAAGAACAATTAAAAGAACCAGAAATAGATAAAGATAATATTTGTGAATATACATTGGAAGCGCAACTAAGAATTTTAAATGGTAAATCTGAAAAATTTGCAGAGGAATTAGTTACTTTTATTAAAGAATTATTAGGTATCTACCATAAAAAATTAGATGATAAATTCATAAATGATTATAAAAATAAAATAGGAGAAGTAGACTATTTTAGGATTGCCTCAAATATAGAGGAATGGGTAAAATATGTATCAGAGAAGCAATTTAGATTTCCTGAAAAGAAATCACTTTGTTTGGCCGGATACTGCAAACCTGTAAAAAAAGCAAATGATTATGAATTCATAAAAATTAATTCCAATGGAGATTCATTAAAATGGAGTATGGATGGAGAAAAGTTTAGAAATTATGCAAATAAATCAACAGAAGTTGGAAATGTTTATGATATTCATGGTTTTGATATAGATTTCGCATCTATTTATATTGGCAAAGATATCTATCTAGATGAGAAAGAAAAATGTATAAAAGTAAATAAAGATAATTCTTTCGATACAGCTGCTAAAAAAGGTGTTGATCAAATTGATGAGTTTGTAAAAAATGCATATTATATCTTATTGACGAGAGCTGTTTACGGTCAAATGGTTTACGTTGAAGATGACAAATTAAGAGAGTTTTTACTCAAAATATTTCTGGCTGACGAAAATTAATTGATTGTGAAATAGTATATTGATTTTTAACAAATGCAAGAAGCCGTCGAAGTGCTTGACTTTGAACTAGCAGCCCAGATTCGTGATATGATGCTGGAAGTGAAGGCCTTGGATTAGGGGAATTTTATGAATATTTTAGTTATTAATGGACATCCTGATAAAGAAAGCTACTGTCAAGCAATTTTTCAAACGATTGTAGAAAGTATAGACTCAAAGAGACATGAACTTGAAGTGATTAATCTTAATGAGGAAGAGTTTGATCCTGTTTTACGTTATGGTTATCGACAAAGAATGGAGGACAATCCGTTTATTCTACGCTCTCAAGAATTAATCCAGTGGGCAGATCATTTCATTTTTGTTTATCCTATTTGGTGGAGTAGCATGCCTAGTCTATTGAAGGGGTGGATTGATCGTGTTTTTACGCCAGGCATTGCATACTCCGCAAATAATCGTGGAAGCTTTATTTTGAACTACTTGAGAGGTAAACAGTTCAAAAAATTACTAAAAGGAAAAACAGCTAGTATCTATGCAACCTCCATGGCACCAACTTGGTGGTACAAAGTATTTTCAGGTCCGATTAACATTCCAGACAGTTATGGAATATCAGTATTAAAGAATGCTGTATTGAATCACTGTGGCATAAAAACAAAGAGGGTTTCAATCTTGGGAGAGTTAGGCCGTGAAGTAAATACAAGTTCAACAAGACAAAAATTTCTACAAAAAGTAGCAAAGGAAGTCAGGGTGTTGAATTAAGGAGAAGAAAATAAATGACGGTTATTATCAAATCAATGGAAACTCCTGAAGAAATAGAAGGTAAGTCCCTCGTTCACTGGCAGACGTGGAGAGAGGCTTATGATGGCCTTTTGCCTGCAGAATTTCAGGAGACGATGACACTAGAAAGATGTCGATTCTTTAGTCAAAAATATCCAGAAAATACATTGATCGCGATGGATGGCATGAAGGTGGTTGGTTTTATCAGTTATGGTAACTTTCGTGATGAGACTATTCAAGCTGGTGAAATTATTGCTTTATATGTTTTAAAAGACTATTATGGAAAAGGTATTGCACAAAAGTTAATAAAAGCAGCTTTGATTGCTCTTAATCATTTTTCTGAAATTTTCTTATGGGTATTGAAAGATAATAAGCGCGCAATTGCTTTCTATCAAAAAATGGGCTTTACTTTTGATGAACAAGAAAAGATACTTGAACTTGGAAAGCCCATAAAGGAAAAACGGATGGTATTCTATTCTAAATAATTTTAAAAAGTAGAAGCTAATGGTACTGGTACCAAGTCTAAAAATTTAATAAATTAGAAAGTGAGTAAATTTATGTCTCGAGCACAATTAACGATTTTAACAAATATTTGTCTGATTGAAGATCTCGAAGCTCAGCGCGTGGTGATGCAGTATCGCGCTCCTGAAACTAATCGCTGGTCCGGTTATGCCTTTCCAGGAGGCCATGTAGAAAATGGCGAATCTTTCGCAGAGTCTGTCATTCGTGAAATCTATGAAGAAACAGGGTTGACTATCCAAAATCCTCAACTTGTCGGCATTAAAAATTGGCCACTAGATACAGGTGGGCGCTATATTGTCGTTTGTTATAAGGCAACTGAGTTCTCTGGTACCCTTCGCTCTTCAGATGAAGGAGAAGTTTCTTGGGTGCAAAAAGACCAGATTCCAAACTTGGATCTGGCCTATGATATGCTACCTTTGATGGAGATGATGGAAGCATCGGACAAATCTGAATTTTTCTACCCTCGCCGTACAGAAGACGATTGGGAAAAGAAAATCTTCTAGTCTTTTACTAAATAACCTAGCTGATCCAAGGCCTCCTCGATATAGTGGAGGTCTTGTTGTGTTTCGGCTTCGACTAGGTGGTAATGGACACCATCTGTTAATTCAGATAAAGGTCTAAAATCAGAATGTTCGACTTGTTCTAGAAAATGTTGAACATCTCTGCGGCAAGACAGTTTAAGCAAGGTTTCAATTTCTCCATAAACGGGATGGTCAATCAAAGTATTCTGGACACGTCCTCCATTATCGACGATAGCAAGGAGTTCTTGACCGATTTCTTCAACTTCATGTTTCACCTTGAAAAGTTTATGGACATAAGGATTGGTATCAATTTGCTTATAGACGTAGCCACGATTAGTGGATAGGATAGGAGCACCATCGGCTCTCAAAATTGCAATGTCCTGCACAATGACCTGACGTGTGACATGAAAATGTTCCGCCAAACTTTGGCCATTAAGGGCTTTAGGAGCTTCTTTCAAGAGTTGGAGCAGGGCTTGTTTGCGATCTTTTGTCATAGCTTTTCCTTTTAACGGCGTTTTCGAAGCACTTTATAGACAGCTAGTGCTAATGTATAGTCTACCATACTATGTATAATTGTACCAAATCCAACTAGCACAAATAGAACATAAAACATATTTTCTACATTGGTACCAGAAGTTGCGTAAAAAAGGACACAGGCTAATACTTCAGCAAGGGCATGGATAAGCGCTAAAACAAAGTTAAATATCCAAGAAGATTTTGGTTTATCAAGGGTTTCGGGGAATTTTTGTAGGTAAAGAGCTCCCAAAGTCCCAAAAAAGATATGGGAAAAAGCTCGAAAAACGATAACCATGGGATAGCCAGCCATCAAAAATCCAAAACTAGAGGCCAGGATGACAAAAACAGCCATCAAGGGCGACAAGAACATGGCGATAAAAATAGCGATGTGGCTCCCCAAAGTGTAAGAAGCAGGAGGAATGACAATCTTAAAAGGCATAATAATTGGAATCAAAATCGCAATAGCCGTTAAGAGGGCAGTCATTGTCATAAATTGTGTCTTTTTCCGTGTGTTCATAAGAATCTCCTTTTTAACTGTATATACACTAGTATAGTACTATAAAGAAGACAATAAAGCAAGGATTTACTTGGGTTTATAGGTCATTTTTTAATTAAAGACTCGTAAACATTTCACTAAAAATCAAAACTATATAGAGCGAAATCTCCACCCTCAAGTATGAAAGTGGAGATTGTTTTTATTTTTTCAAAGTTTGTAGTCTTGGAACAATGGCTAGGGTTAGAACTGCGGAAATGACTAATTCGGCAATTGAATTTGTTGAGATAACAGTTGCTAGGAGTTTTTGGATATTACCATCAAAAACATTTCCAAAAAGGTAGAAAATTCCACCAAGTACAAAGACTGTATTAGTAAGTGAACCAAGGGCGCCAGCTAAAATCAGACCAGTTTTATTTTTCATTAGTTTATAGACCAGATAAGGAGTTAAACCAATCAAAATACGTGGGACAATGGCAATAATAGCTGAGTAGATGTTTCCGTTTGGTACAAATGGGGAGAAGAGGTAGCTTGTCGGTAGAATTGTAATCGTGTTAACAGTTAAGCTAAGTAGTCCCATCAAGAAACCAAGTGTAACACCAACGCGTGGACCGTAAATAATGCTGGCAATGATGACAGGAATATGAACGATGGTCGGTTTGATTGGAAATGGAAAAAGGTTAAAGATAAGCGAGCTTAGAAAATGAATCACAAGCATGGTTGCAAAAAAGATAGCAATGGGTGCAATATTAGAGCGTTTTTTCATCGAGAGTTTCCTTTATTCTTTCTAAAATAATTGTGAGGTCGGCTAAGGCTCCTCGTCCATGGTCGCCACAAGCTAGTAGGGATTCTTTTGGAGCAATCAGCTGATAGCCGTAGCTTTCTAATGTTTTCAGATTAGCCTGAGTTGCTGGATGTTCATACATCTTTGTATTCATAGCAGGTGCGATGAGTTTGGGAATATGACTTGGCAAGGCTAGAGCCATACAAGTTACCATGTTGTCAGCAAAGCCGTGGGCTAGTTTTGCAATAGTGTTAGCTGTTGCAGGGGCCACGATAAATAAATCTGCTTTTTTTCCAAGTTCGATATGATTGACTTGATTAGGATAGGGTTCTTTCATGACATCCAAGTGGACGTAATTCTGTGAGAGTACCTGTAGTGTCAAAGGTTGGATAAACTCTGTAGCAGCCTGGGTCATTAAGACAGTGACTTGATGGCCTTGTTTTATTAGAGAACTGACTAAATCTGCCGACTTGTAAGAGGCGATTGAGCCCGTTACAGCCAAGAGAATGTTTGCCATAGCTTTCCTTTCTATGAATGATAGGCTTGAATTTTTTCAAGGAGGAGTTTTGCAATTTCTTCTTTAGTCTGGACTGTTTGAAGCTGATCTTTCTCAACAAAGATAGCACGATGCTGGTTCGCTGAGATTTGAGTGAGGTCATTTGCAATGATTAAGTCTGCTTGGTTCTTGATAAGACTTTTTCGGGCAATCTCGATGAGATAATCCTCAGAGACATCAACCAGCAGTTTGAAACCAATCAGATGAATAGCAGGATTCCATTCCTTGACTAGAGAGATGATTTTGGGTGTCTTTTTAAGGAACAAAACCTGAACCTCATCAGTTGAAGAAATCTTAGCCTGATGATTCTGCTTGCTTAAAAATTCTTCTAGATTGGAACTAGCTTGGACTTCCTCCAGCCCTGTCATATAGACAGGAGTGTAATCAGATACGGCCATTGAGTGAATCAAAACCTGATAGTCCTTAACACGTTCTTGCATTTCAAGAAGAAGGTCGTTTGTATTGTTAACTTCTCGAATAGTTAGGTTGGGATGGGATTCTGGCTTCACAGCTCGTTTTGTCGTCATTAAACAAACTTCATGCCCTGCAGCAAGCAAGGTTTCAGTGATGATTTTGCCCAAGCGACCTGTAGAATGGTTAGTGATAGAGCGGACGCTATCGATAGCTTCACTGGTACCGCCCGATGTAACTAAAATTTTCATAGCACTATTGTACACAAAAATAAACGGTAAGTAAAATGAAAGTGATAAAATTTTGGTAAAAGGAAAGAATATAGTTTCAAACTATAAAGCCATATAAAATTTAAGAAAGGACTCTAAGAACCTTAAAAACAGGGATATTTACGAACGTTTAGAGAGTTTTAGGATGTTAAAAATCTTGTTTTGTGTTATAATGAATTATCATATAAGAGGTTAGAGGAGTTTTGAATGAAAACAGATATTGAAATTGCACAGAGTATTGAGTTGGAACCAATCGTTGATGTTATAGAGAAACTTGGAATTTCTTACGACGATTTGGAGTTGTATGGAAAGTACAAGGCTAAGCTCAGCTTTGATAAAATTCGTGCAGTTGAGAGCAATCCAGTTGGGAAATTGATTTTGGTTACTGCTATCAATCCAACACCTGCAGGTGAAGGAAAATCAACCATTACCATTGGTCTTGCGGATGCCTTAAACAAAATCGGTAAGAAAACCATGATTGCTATTCGCGAACCATCTCTTGGTCCAGTAATGGGTATTAAGGGTGGTGCGGCTGGTGGTGGTTATGCCCAAGTTCTACCAATGGAAGACATCAACCTTCACTTTACTGGAGACATGCATGCCATTACAACTGCCAACAATGCGCTTTCTGCCTTGATTGACAACCACTTGCACCAAGGGAATGAGCTGGGAATTGACCAACGTCGTATCCTCTGGAAACGTGTTGTGGACTTGAATGACCGTGCTCTTCGCCATGTGACCGTTGGACTTGGTGGTCCTCTAAATGGTATTCCACGTGAGGATGGCTTTGACATTACCGTCGCTTCCGAAATCATGGCAATTCTTTGCTTGGCAACAGACATCGAGGACTTGAAACGCCGTCTGGCTAATATCGTTATCGGTTATCGCTATGACCGTACACCTGTTTCTGTTGGTGATTTGCAGGTTGAAGGTGCCTTGGCTTTGATTTTGAAGGATGCTATTAAGCCGAACCTAGTTCAGACAATTTACGGTACACCTGCCTTTGTACATGGTGGTCCATTTGCCAATATCGCTCATGGATGTAACTCTGTCTTGGCAACGACAACAGCCCTTCACTTGGCTGATTACACAGTTACTGAAGCTGGTTTTGGTGCGGATCTTGGTGCTGAGAAATTCCTTGATATTAAGACACCAAACTTGCCAACATTTCCAGATGCAGTAGTTATTGTTGCAACCCTTCGTGCTCTTAAGATGAATGGCGGTGTGGCTAAAGACGCTTTGACAGAAGAAAATGTAGAAGCAGTGCGTACCGGTTTTGCTAACTTGAAACGCCACGTTGAAAATATCCGTAAATTTGGAGTACCTGCAGTCGTAGCTATTAACGAATTTGTATCTGATACAGAAGCCGAAATTGCAGCCTTGAAAGAACTTTGTGACTCAATCGATGTACCAGTTGAATTGGCTAGTGTCTGGGCTGATGGTGCAGAAGGTGGAGTAGCACTTGCCGAAACAGTTGTCAAAACCATCGCTGAAACCCCAGCTAACTATAAACGTTTGTATGACAATGACCTTTCTGTCCAAGAAAAGATTGAAAAGATTGTCACTGAAATCTACCGTGGTAGCAAAGTGAACTTTGAGAAGAAAGCTCAAACACAAATCGCTCAAATCGTTCAAAACGGTTGGGACAAATTGCCAATCTGTATGGCTAAAACTCAATACAGTTTCTCAGATAATCCAAATGCACTTGGAGCACCTGAAAACTTTGAAATTACCATTCGTGAATTGGTACCAAAATTAGGTGCAGGCTTTATCGTTGCCTTAACTGGCGATGTCATGACCATGCCAGGCCTACCAAAACGTCCAGCAGCTCTCAACATGGATGTTGAAAGTGATGGAACTGTCCTAGGTTTGTTCTAGTATATTGTAATTGACTTTATACTCTTCGAAAATCTCTTCAAACCACGTCAGCTTCACCTTGCCGTACTCAAGTACAGCCTGCGGCTAGCTTCCTAGTTTGCACTTCGATTTTCATTGAGTAAAAAATGAGTTTGGAAATAATATCCAAGCTCATTTTTTATCTAGATATAAGGAGTCGTCTTCTACACGCAACCAGTCTAGGTAAAGATATTTTCCCTGAATTCTGATATAATAGAAATATTGACTTCAAGAGTAAGGAAGAGAAGATGAACGCATTATTAAATGGAATGAACGACCGTCAGGCTGAGGCGGTGCAAACGACAGAAGGTCCCTTGTTGATCATGGCGGGGGCTGGTTCTGGAAAGACCCGAGTTTTGACCCACCGTATCGCTTATTTGATTGATGAAAAGCTAGTCAATCCTTGGAATATCTTGGCCATTACCTTTACCAACAAGGCTGCGCGTGAGATGAAGGAGCGTGCTTATAGCCTCAATCCAGCGACTCAGGACTGTCTGATTGCGACCTTCCACTCCATGTGTGTTCGTATTTTGCGTCGCGATGCGGACCATATTGGCTACAATCGTAATTTTACAATTGTCGATCCAGGAGAGCAGCGAACGCTCATGAAACGCATTCTCAAGCAGTTGAACTTGGATCCGAAAAAATGGAATGAACGAAGCATCTTAGGGACTATTTCCAATGCCAAGAATGACTTGATTGATGATGTGGCCTATGCAGCTCAAGCAGGTGATATGTACACCCAAATCGTTTCACAGTGTTATACAGCCTATCAGAAAGAACTGCGTCAGTCGGAGTCGGTTGACTTTGATGATTTGATTATGCTGACCTTGCGTCTCTTTGATCAAAATCCTGATGTTTTGACTTATTACCAGCAGAAATTTCAATACATCCATGTTGATGAGTACCAAGATACCAACCACGCTCAGTACCAACTGGTCAAACTCTTGGCTTCCCGTTTTAAAAATATCTGTGTTGTTGGGGATGCGGATCAGTCTATCTACGGTTGGCGAGGTGCTGATATGCAGAATATTTTGGATTTTGAGAAAGATTATCCCCAAGCCAAGGTTGTTTTGTTAGAGGAAAATTATCGCTCAACCAAAACAATTCTCCAAGCGGCCAATGAGGTTATTAAAAACAATAAAAACCGCCGTCCTAAAAATCTCTGGACTCAAAACGCTGATGGGGAGCAAATCGTTTACTATCGTGCCGATGATGAGCTGGATGAGGCTGTATTTGTAGCCAGAACCATCGATGAACTTAGTCGCAGTCAAAACTTCCTTCACAAGGATTTTGCAGTTCTCTATCGTACTAACGCCCAGTCTCGTACTATTGAGGAAGCCTTGCTCAAGTCTAATATCCCTTATACCATGGTTGGTGGAACTAAGTTCTACAGCCGTAAGGAAATTCGTGATATTATTGCCTACCTCAACCTTATTGCCAATTTGAGTGACAATATTAGTTTTGAGCGTATTATCAACGAGCCTAAACGTGGAATTGGCCCGGGAACTGTTGAGAAAATCCGTGATTTTGCAAATATGCAAGACATATCCATGCTAGATGCTTCAGCTAATATCATGTTGTCTGGTATCAAGGGGAAGGCGGCCCAATCTATCTGGGATTTTGCTAATATGGTTCTGGATTTGCGGGAGCAGTTGGACCAATTAACTATTACAGAGTTGGTTGAGGCGGTTCTAGAAAAAACAGGTTACGTCGATATTCTTAATGCCCAAGCGACCTTAGAAAGCAAGGCTCGGGTAGAAAATATCGAAGAGTTTCTTTCTGTTACTAAAAACTTTGATGACACCTCTGATGTGCCAGAAGAGGAAACTGGTTTGGACAAATTGAGTCGTTTCTTAAATGACTTGGCCTTGATTGCGGACACAGATTCAGGTAGTCAGGAGACATCAGAAGTAACCTTGATGACCCTACATGCTGCTAAAGGTCTCGAGTTTCCAGTTGTCTTTTTGATTGGGATGGAAGAAAATGTCTTCCCGCTTAGTCGTGCAGCTGAGGATCCAGATGAATTAGAAGAAGAACGCCGTCTGGCCTATGTAGGAATTACGCGTGCTGAGAAGGTTCTCTATCTAACGAATGCTAATTCCCGTTTACTCTTTGGTCGTACTAGCTACAATCGCCCTACACGTTTTATTAATGAAATTAGTTCAGACTTGCTTGAATACCAAGGTTTAGCTCGACCAGCCAACACTAGCTTTAAGGCGTCATACAGCAGTGGTGGAGTAGCTTTTGGTCAAGGCATGAGCTTGGCACAGGCACTTCAGAATCGTAAACGAAATGCCTCTCCAACATCTATCCAATCTAGTGCTTTGCCTTTTGGACAATTTGCTTCAGGTGAGAAAGAAACTTCAACTGATACTAGTTGGTCCATTGGTGACATTGCCCTCCACAAGAAATGGGGAGAGGGAACTGTTCTGGAAGTTTCAGGTAACGGAGCTACTCAGGAATTAAAAATCAATTTCCCAGATGTTGGTTTGAAAAAACTTTTGGCTAGTGTAGCCCCAATTGAGAAAAAAATATAATTTTCCATCCTTCTCACGAATAATAAAGTGAGGAGGATTTTTATGTATAGTATTTCATTCCAAGAAGATTCACTATTACCAAGAGAAAGGCTGGCAAAAGAAGGAGTAGAAGCGCTCAGTAACCAAGAGTTGCTAGCTATTTTACTTAGGACTGGAACACGTCAAGCTAGCGTTTTTGAAATTGCCCAGAAAGTCTTGAGCAATCTTTCAAGCCTAACGGATTTGAAAAAAATGACCCTGCAGGAATTGCAGAGTCTGTCTGGTATCGGTCGTGTTAAGGCTATAGAATTACAAGCTATGATTGAACTGGGGCATCGTATTCACAAACATGAGACTCTTGAGATGGAAAGTATTCTCAGTAGTCAAAAGTTAGCTAAGAAGATGCAGCAGGAATTGGGACATAAAAAACAAGAGCACCTGGTGGCGCTCTATCTTAATACTCAAAATCAAATCATTCATCAACAGACCATTTTTATCGGTTCTGCAACTCGTAGTATCGCTGAACCGCGAGAGATTCTTCACTATGCCATCAAGCATATGGCCACCTCTCTCATCTTGGTCCACAATCATCCTTCAGGAGCGGTTGCGCCTAGCCGAAATGATGATCATGTCACTAAACTTGTTAAAGAAGCCTGCGAACTGATGGGGATTGTCCTCTTGGACCATTTGATTGTCTCACATTCTAGTTACTTTAGTTACCGTGAAAAGACAGATTTAATTTAAAGTTCATTTACGACATAGTCAAAGAGGTTTTTATCCTTGGGACGATTTTCAAACAGAAATTCTGGATGCCATTGGACACCGAGAAAGGCAACATCATCCGTACTCATGACAGCTTCAATGATACCATCTTTAGGATCATGAGCCGCAATCTTTAAATTTGGTGCTAAATCCTTAATACTCTGATGGTGGAAGGAGTTGATATGGGAAATTTCTCCATAGATTTCTCGAAGAACAGTATCTGGTTCTGTCACCAAGCGTTGGGTTGTGTACTCAGCAGAACAATCTTGCCAGTGGTCTTCGATATCTTGATACAGAGTTCCACCCATGGCAACGTTAAAGAGTTGAGTCCCACGACAGACGGAGAAAATAGGCTTTTTCTGTTTAATAGCTTCCTTGATAAGGGCCAGTTCGAAGATATCTCTTTGAAGGTGGTAGTCATCGCTATCAATGGTTTTTGGTTCACCATAGAATTTTGGATCGACATTTTGCCCACCTGTCAAGATGAGCTTGTCAATCAAACTGATATAGTGGCTAGCCATTTCTTGATCACCAATCGGTAGGATGATGGGAATCCCTCCAGCGTCTTTAACGCCTTCAACAAAGCCTTTTGTTGCGTAGCTCATCATGATGTCATCATCTGGATGAATTTTTTCGTTTCCTGTTATCCCAATAACTGGTTTTTTCATAAAATGATTTTCGCTTTCTAATCCTCTTTTCGCATGAAGTAGAGGAGGGTTTGGAGTTCACTTGTCAAATCGACATACTGAACGACCACGTCTTTTGGTAAATGCAGATGGACTGGTGAAAAACTGAGGATTCCTTTCACGCCAGCATCCACCAAGAGATTGGCAACCTCTTGTGACTTGACGCTGGGAACAGTTAGGATCGCAGTTTTGACATCGGCATTCTTGATTTTATCCTTGATTTGAGAAATTCCGTAAATGGGAATCCCATCAGGAGTTTGGGTCCCGACCTCAGGGTGGTCATCTAGATCAAAGGCCATGATAATCTTCATCTTGTTACGCTCGTGGAATCGGTAGTGGAGAAGGGCATGGCCCATATTTCCAATACCTACCAGCATAACATTGGTGATCGAGTTATCATTGAGCAAATCGGCAAAAAACGTCATCAGTTTTTTGACATCATAGCCAAAACCACGACGACCTAGTTCACCAAAGTAGGAAAAATCACGACGAACTGTCGCTGAATCAATACCGATAGCCTCTGCAATTTGCTTAGAGTTGGCACGTTCAATCTTTTCTGCATGAAATCTCTTAAAAATTCGATAGTAGAGAGAGAGTCTTTTCGCTGTAGCTTTTGGAATAGCAGACTGTTTATCTTTCACAAAATCACAACCTTTCTATTCTTCTATTTTATAGAAACATTGTGAAAAAATCAACAAAAATAATAAAAAACTAAGAAAAATCTTAGTTTTGATGTAACAATTCTGTTTGTGATAGAAAACGGTAGAGTTCTCCGACCAGTCCTTGGTAAACTTCCTGTCCCTCAAAAGTCAAAGAAGTCACATAAAGTGTATCTGGTAGGGTCACACATCCTGACAAAGCCAGCATGAGAGCTTCATAATCCTCATACTTGAGTGTACGCTCTACCTGGTAGCTATCCTTATAGGTCAGTTCAAACATCTTGGCTTTATCTTTCTGATTTTGTAAAGACACCACGTTCTACCAAGCTATCCATGAGGAAGTAGAATTTTTCCTGATGAATGTGGTGGTCTTCTGATTTGAAAATATCAACTAGACGAAGGCCAAACTTGTCAGTGATATTGATTTTAGCCCCTGTAAGTTCCTTGTTAATGATGATTTTGAGTTGGAAGCCTTCACCGCTGTTTGGCACTTTTTCCAAAAGACGAGTCAGTTCATAGTTACCAACCTTTGTCTCAAAAAAAGTGTTGTCTTTGAGGGTGAATTTTTTAACAGAAGGGCTAAGAGTGTAGTCGTAACGACAATTTTTTAACTGAATGGTTTTTTCAAATGCCATATGGCTAACCTCCAATAATTTCTTTTAAGGTTTTTGCGAGGGTTTGTAGATCTTCAATAGTATTTTGTGACGAGAGACTGATACGAACGGATTCCTTCAAGCGTTCTGAATTTGCTCCGTACATAGCTTCAAGAACATGGCTGGATTGGACAATACCTGCAGTACAGGCTGAGCCAGTAGAGATAGAAATTCCAGCTAAATCTAGACGAAGGAGTAAGAGGTCGTTTTTCTGACCAGGAAATCCAATATTGAGAACATAAGGGAGATGGTGTTGTCCTCTATTCAAGTAATACTGAATTCCCTCTAGCTCTGCCAAAAAGACAGTTTCTAGAATTTGTACATGTTGAAAATGTTCTTCTTGCTTTTCTAAATTTTCTTTTAGGGCTGAAACCATGCCTACGATGGCAGCTAGATTTTCAGTTCCTGCACGTTTTTTCTGTTCTTGGTCTCCGCCATGGATATAGGAATCAAAGTCCATGCTAGATGTGTAGAGAAAGCCGATTCCCTTAGGACCATGGAATTTATGGGCAGAAGCAGTGAGAAAATCAATGCCCAATTCTTCTGGATGAATAGGGATTTTTCCAATAGCCTGAACTGCATCGACATGATAGGCAGCAGGGTGTTGCTTAAGTATTTGGCCAATTTCAGCAATGGGCAGTAGGTTTCCTGTCTCATTATTGGCAAACATGGTAGAAACCAAAATCGTATCGTCACGTAAGGCCTCTTGAATTTGCTGGGCAGTGATTTCTTGATTTTCTGGCTGGATAATGGTTGCTTCAAAACCAAAGTGCTGAACCAAGTAATCAATCGTTTCAAGGACAGCATGGTGCTCAATAGCAGTTGTGATGATATGTTTTCCTTGTTCTTGGTGACGAAGGCAGTAGCCAATGATGGCAGTATTGTTGCCTTCAGTCCCACCAGAAGTGAAAAAGATATGTTGAGGTTTTGTCCCCAGTAACTGAGCTAGTTCCTGACGGGCTTCTCGCAAGAGTTTGCCAGCTTGACGTCCATGTCCATGAATACTAGAAGGATTTCCATAGGTTTCTTGCATAACCTCGGTCATAGCTGAAATAGCAACTGCTGACATGGGAGTCGTTGCAGCATTGTCCAAATAAATCAAAGAATCACCTTATTTCTTTTTGTTGTAGGCAAAGAGTGGGCTGACTGGTTTTCTTTCGTGGATACGGACGATGGCATCACCAATTAACTCACTAGCAGTGATGTAGCATACGTTTTTAGGAGTTTTTTCTTTTGTTGCTACTGAATCAGTCACAAGAATTTCTTTAATCTTAGTATTGTCAAGAAGTTCAGCAGCACCTTCAACGAAGAGACCGTGGCTAGAAACAGCATAAATTTCTGTAGCCCCTTCATGTTCAACGATTTTAGCTGCTTCAGAGAAGGTACGTCCTGTATTTAAAATGTCATCAATCAAGATGGCTTTTTTACCTTCAACATCACCGATGATATAGCCTTCGTTGCGAGTTGCATCGTCTTGAGGGTAGTCGATAATGGCGATAGGAGCATCAAGATATTCAGCTAGGCTACGAGCACGTTTTACCCCTGAATTTTTAGGGCTAACGACAACAACATCGGAACCTCTTAATCCTTTATCACAGTAGTGTTTAGCAAAGAGAGGAACAGTGTAAAGATTATCTACAGGAATATCAAAGAAACCTTGTACTTGAACTGCATGTAAGTCGAGGGTAAGGACGCGATCTACACCAGCTTTAACTAGCATGTTAGCAACTAGTTTAGCTGTTAGTGGTTCTCTAGATGATGCAATTCTATCTTGGCGTGCATAGCCAAAATATGGAAGTACAACGTTGATACTGTGGGCACTTGCACGCACACAAGCATCAACCATAATTAACAATTCCATTAGGTGATTGTTAACAGGGAAACTTGTAGATTGGATGATGTAAACATCGTAACCACGGACACTCTCTTCGATATTAACTTGGATCTCTCCATCAGAAAATTGACGAGATGATAGTTTTCCAAGTGGAATACCGACAGCATCCGCAATTTTTTGCGCAATCTCTTGGTTAGAGTTGAGTGCGAAAAGTTTCATATTTTTTCTATCTGACATTATAGACCGTCCTCTGTAAACTTTATAAATCCTAGTTATATCTGTCTTACCTATATGAACTGGGATTTGTGTATTTTTATCTTTTCTATTTTACCAAAAAATAGAGATTATTTCAGCTATTTTTCATGCTTTTGACAAATCGAACCAATTTTGAAGGGGCTTTTTGGTAGGAAATCTGATTTTTCTCTAAAAATTGTTGGAAATCCTGTTTGCCTTGCTCGTGATTTTCCACTTCAAGCTCCAATTCGTAATCTATCCTATCAAAGTATTGACTCTCATCCAGCGCCATGAGACCAATAGCTGTCTTCATTTCATAGCGAAGTGTTGTGAGACAACCAAGCACCTGCCATTTCTTACTTTGGATACCATGTTTAGCCAATTCATCAAAAACCAGCCCCTGAGGTAGTTCTTCCTTGCTCAGATAGTTCTCAGCATCTTTTAGTTGCAATTTTTGGTTGTATTCCATGTTTCCAACACTTTGTGGGACTTTGAGTGTCAATTCTGCCCAGTCTTCAAAGGTTCGAATGCGCATAGCAACTTTTTTTTCTCGCAGTTCAAAATCAGGTGTGTCGATGTAGTAATTTTTTTGAAGAACAGGAGTGACGCCTGTGAACTGGTCTTTTAGACGATCGTATTCATCTTTTTTCAATAGTGTTTTCAATTCAATTTCTAAATGTTTCATTTTTCTTACCTTTTCTTTATCGTTGAAAGCGGATTTATGGTATAATAAGCATTGTATTTATTGTATATGAATCTGGAGAAAAAATCAAAGATATTTTTGAAGGATAATATGAGAATAAGGGAGAATATATGACCTTAGAATGGGAAGAATTTCTAGATCCTTACATTCAAGCTGTTGGTGAGTTAAAGATTAAACTACGTGGTATTCGTAAGCAATATCGTAAGCAAAATAAGCATTCTCCGATTGAGTTTGTGACTGGTCGAGTCAAGCCAATTGAAAGTATCAAGGAAAAAATGGCTCGACGTGGTATTACTTATGCGACCTTGGAACACGATTTACAGGATATTGCTGGTTTGCGTGTGATGGTCCAGTTTGTAGATGATGTCCAAGAAGTTGTGGCTATTTTGCGCAAGCGTCAGGATATGCGGATTGTACAAGAGCGAGATTACATTACTCATCGAAAGGCTTCAGGCTACCGTTCCTATCATGTGGTAGTAGAATATATGGTTGACACCATCAATGGAGCCAAGACCATTTTGGCGGAAATTCAAATTCGTACTTTGGCCATGAATTTCTGGGCAACGATAGAACATTCTCTCAACTACAAGTACCAAGGGGATTTCCCAGAGGAAATTAAAAAGAGACTGGAAATTACTGCCAAAATTGCCCATCAGTTGGATGAAGAAATGGGTAAAATTCGAGATGATATCCAGGAAGCCCAGGCTCTTTTTGATCCTTTGAGTAGAAAATTAAATGACGGTGTAGGAAACAGTGACGATACAGATGAAGAATACAGGTAAACGAATTGACCTGATAGCTAATAGAAAACCGCAAAGTCAAAGGGTTTTGTATGAATTGCGAGATCGTTTGAAGAGAAACCAGTTTATACTCAATGATACCAATCCGGACATTGTCATCTCCATTGGTGGGGATGGTATGCTCTTGTCGGCCTTTCATAAGTACGAAAACCAGCTTGACAAGGTCCGCTTCATTGGTGTTCACACTGGACATTTGGGCTTCTATACGGACTACCGTGATTTTGAGTTGGATAAGCTAGTGACTAATTTGCAGCTAGATACTGGTGCAAAGGTATCATACCCTGTTCTAAATGTGAAGGTCTTTCTTGAAAATGGTGAAGTGAAGATTTTTAGAGCACTAAATGAAGCCAGTATCCGCAGGTCTGATCGAACCATGGTGGCGGACGTTGTGATTAATGGTGTTCACTTTGAACGTTTTCGTGGAGATGGGCTAACAGTTTCGACACCGACTGGTAGTACAGCCTATAACAAGTCGCTTGGTGGAGCTGTTTTACACCCAACCATTGAAGCTTTGCAATTAACGGAAATTGCAAGCCTTAACAATCGTGTTTATCGAACGCTGGGTTCGTCCATTATTGTTCCTAAAAAGGATAAGATTGAACTCATTCCAACGAGAAACGATTACCATACCATTTCTGTTGACAATAGCGTTTATTCTTTCCGCAATATTGAGCGAATTGAGTATCAAATCGACCATCATAAGATTCACTTTGTAGCATCACCTAGCCATACCAGTTTTTGGAATCGTGTTAAGGATGCATTTATCGGCGAGGTGGACGAATGAGGTTTGAATTTATCGCAGATGAGCATGTCAAGGTTAAGACCTTCTTAAAAAAGCATGAGGTTTCTAAGGGGCTGCTGGCTAAGATTAAGTTTCGAGGCGGAGCTATACTGGTCAATGACCAACCGCAAAATGCAACCTATCTATTGGATATTGGAGACCGCGTTACCATTGATATTCCCGCTGAGGAAGGCTTTGAAACTCTAGAAGCTATCGAGAGACCATTAGACATTCTCTATGAGGATGACCATTTTCTAGTCTTGAATAAACCCTATGGAGTTGCTTCTATTCCTAGTGTCAATCACTCCAATACCATTGCCAATTTTATTAAGGGTTACTATGTCAAGCAAAACTATGAAAATCAGCAGGTTCACATTGTGACTAGGCTCGATAGGGACACTTCTGGCTTGATGCTCTTTGCCAAGCACGGCTATGCCCATGCACGACTAGACAAGCAGTTGCAGAAAAAATCTATCGAGAAACGCTACTTTGCTTTGGTTAAAGGTGAAGGATACTTGGAGTCAGAGGGGGAAATTATTGCCCCGATTGCGCGTGATGAAGACTCCATTATTACCAGACGTGTAGCTAAAGGTGGAAAGTATGCTCATACTTCTTACAAGATTGTAGCTTCTTATGGAAATATTCACTTGGTCGATATTCGCCTGCACACTGGGCGAACCCACCAAATCCGAGTCCACTTTTCTCATATTGGTTTTCCTTTGTTGGGAGATGACTTGTACGGTGGTAGTCTAGATGATGGAATTCAGCGCCAAGCCCTACATTGCCATTACCTATCCTTTTATCATCCTTTTCTAGAGCAAGACTTGCAGTTAGAAAGTCCCTTGCCGGATGATTTCAGTAACCTTATTACCCAGTTATCAACTAATACTCTATAAAAATTGTTTCAGAGTATAATTATTATCTTAAAGGAGAAAACTCATGGAAGTTTTTGAAAGTCTCAAAGCCAACTTAGTTGGTAAAAATGCTCGTATCGTTCTCCCTGAAGGGGAAGAACCTCGTATTCTTCAAGCGACTAAACGCCTGGTAAAAGAAACAGAAGTGATTCCTGTTTTGCTTGGAAATCCTGAAAAAATTAAAATTTATCTTGAAATCGAAGGTATCGAGGACGGTTATGAAGTCATTGATCCTCAACACTACGATAAATTTGAAGAAATGGTTGCTGCCTTGGTAGAACGTCGCAAGGGCAAAATGTCTGAAGAAGATGCACGCAAGGTTTTGGTTGAAGATGTCAACTATTTTGGTGTTATGTTGGTTTACTTGGGCTTGGTTGATGGAATGGTGTCTGGAGCTATTCACTCAACAGCTTCAACAGTACGTCCAGCCCTGCAAATCATTAAAACTCGTCCAAATGTAACTCGTACTTCAGGTGCCTTCCTCATGGTTCGTGGTACGGAGCGTTACCTCTTTGGGGACTGTGCCATCAATATCAATCCAGACGCGGAAGCTTTGGCTGAAATTGCCATCAACTCAGCAATTACAGCTAAGATGTTTGGAATCGAGCCTAAAATTGCTATGCTAAGCTATTCTACTAAAGGTTCAGGATTTGGAGAAAGCGTTGATAAGGTTGTTGAGGCAACTAAAATTGCTCACGACTTGCGTCCTGACCTTGAAATCGATGGGGAATTGCAATTTGATGCAGCCTTCGTTCCAGAAACTGCAGCTCTGAAAGCTCCTGGAAGTACAGTAGCTGGTCAAGCAAATGTCTTCATCTTCCCAGGTATCGAGGCAGGAAATATCGGTTACAAGATGGCAGAACGTCTTGGCGGTTTTGCAGCTGTTGGACCTGTTTTGCAAGGTTTGAACAAGCCAGTTAACGACCTTTCTCGTGGATGTAATGCGGATGATGTGTACAAGCTGACCCTTATCACAGCAGCCCAAGCTGTTCATCAATAAGATTTAGTCCTCTTTCCCTTGGGAAGAGGCTTTTTATACTCAATGAAAATCAAAGAGCAAACTAGGAAACTAGCCGCAGGCTGTACTTGAGTACGGCAAGGCGACGTTGACGTGGTTTGAATTTGATTTTCGAAGAGTATTAATACTAGGAAAAGGACAGTTAGAACCTTCTGTGTTATACTAGAGATATGTTAGATTTGAAAGAATACGGTATCGTCATGTGGCCGGAGGAGAAGATTGTTTCTTTCCGTGAGAAACTTCTCGCCTGGTATGATGAAAACAAAAGAGATTTACCTTGGAGGAGAAGTAAAAATCCTTATCACATCTGGGTATCTGAAATCATGCTTCAGCAGACTAGGGTGGATACGGTTATTCCTTACTACGAACGATTCTTGGACTTGTTTCCGACAGTGGAAAGTTTGGCAACTGCGCCTGAAGAGCGTTTACTGAAGGCTTGGGAAGGTTTGGGTTATTATTCTCGAGTTCGCAATATGCAGGCTGCTGCCCAGCAGATTATGACTGACTTTGGTGGTCAATTTCCAAATACCTATGAAGGAATTTCTAGCTTGAAAGGGATTGGTCCTTACACAGCAGGAGCCATTTCCAGTATTGCTTTTAACTTGCCTGAGCCAGCTGTAGATGGTAATGTCATGCGAGTTTTGGCCCGTCTATTTGAAGTCAACCACGATATTGGGATTCCAAGTAATCGAAAAATTTTTCAGGCAATGATGGAAATCCTGATTGACCCAGAACGGCCAGGTGACTTTAATCAAGCCTTGATGGACTTAGGATCTAATATTGAGGCGCCTGTAAATCCCAGACCAGAAGAAAGCCCAGTTAAGGACTTTAGTGCGGCATATCAGAATGGCACAATGGACCGTTATCCAATCAAGGCTCCCAAGAAAAAGCCGATTCCTATTTACCTTACAGCCTTGGTGGTCAAAAATACTCAGGGACAATTTTTACTTGAAAAAAATGAAAGCGAAAAGCTATTGGCAGGCTTTTGGCATTTCCCCTTGATAGAAGTTGATAACTTTTCGCAAGAAGAGCAGTTTGACCTCTTTCATCAGGTTGCAGAAGAAAATGTGAACTTTGGTCCCAGTCCAGAAGAGAGTTTTCAGCAGGACTATGACCTAGATGTTGACTGGCTTGATGTTTATTTTGAGACTGTCAATCATGTTTTTAGCCATCGTAAGTGGCATGTACAGATTGTAGCAGGTCAGGTAAGTGATTTCCATGATTTTTCAGATAGGGAAGTTCGCTGGCTTTCACCAGAAGAATTCAAGGATGTTCCACTTGCTAAACCCCAACAAAAAATCTGGCAGGCTTATGCAAAAGCCAACTTAGACAGTAGCAAAGACTAGCTATTGTGTCTTCTTGTTATTTTTTGATATAATAGTAGAGAAAAAGGTGAACAAATGAAAAAAATATTAATTGTAGATGATGAAAAACCAATCTCGGATATTATCAAGTTTAATATGACCAAGGAAGGTTACGAAGTTGTAACTGCTTTTAATGGTCGTGAAGCGCTAGAACAATTTGAAGCAGAGCAACCAGATATTATTATTCTGGATTTGATGCTTCCAGAAATTGATGGTTTAGAAGTTGCTAAGACAATTCGTAAGACTAGTAGTGTGCCTATTATCATGCTTTCTGCTAAAGATAGCGAATTTGATAAGGTTATCGGTTTAGAGCTTGGAGCAGATGACTATGTGACAAAACCCTTCTCAAATCGTGAGTTGCAGGCGCGTGTCAAAGCTCTTCTCCGTCGCACGGACTTGGCTTCTGTAGATAATCAAGAATCAGATGAAAAGAAAACCCAGCCCTTGCAAATTGGGGACTTGGAGATTGTGCCAGATGCCTATGTGGCTAAGAAATACGGTGAAGAACTAGACTTAACCCACCGCGAATTTGAACTCTTGTACCACTTGGCCTCTCATATCGGTCAAGTGATTACGCGTGAACACTTGCTTGAAACGGTCTGGGGTTATGATTATTTCGGAGATGTTCGGACTGTTGACGTAACTATCAGACGTTTGCGTGAGAAGATTGAAGACACACCAAGTCGTCCTGAGTATATTCTAACACGTCGCGGTGTTGGTTATTATATGAGAAATAATGATTAAACTAATTAAAGATACAGTTTTAACCAGTGATTTTATCTTTATCCTCATTTTACTTGGCTTTATTTTAGTGGTGACCTTGCTCTTACTAGAAAATCGTCGAGATAATATTCGGTTGAAGCAAATTAACCAAAAAGTTAAAGACCTGATTGCAGGAGATTATTCTCAGGTATTGGATATGCAGGGAAGCTCTGAAATCACTAATATTACCAATAATCTCAATGATTTATCAGAAGTAATCCGCTTGACTCAAGAAAATCTGGAACAAGAGAGTAAACGATTGCACAGTATCCTCTCTTACATGACAGACGGAGTCCTTGCGACCAATCGTCGTGGCAAGATTACTATGATTAATGACATGGCTAAGAAACAGCTAGGCGTTCAGAAGGAAGAGATTCTTAATAAAAGTATTCTAGAATTGCTTAAGATTGAAGATGAGTATGAACTTCGTGATTTGATTACCCAAGTTCCTGAGCTTATGATTGATTCTCAGGATGCCAATGGTGAATATCTGAGCCTTCGTGTACGCTTCGCCTTGGTCCGTCGTGAGTCTGGTTTTATCTCAGGTTTAGTTGCTGTTTTACACGATACGACAGAGCAGGAGAAGGAGGAGCGCGAACGGAGACTCTTTGTTTCGAACGTTAGTCATGAACTACGTACTCCTCTAACTAGTGTGAAATCCTATCTTGAAGCCTTGGATGAGGGGGCCTTGTCAGAACCTGTCGCACCAGACTTTATCAAGGTGTCTCTAGATGAAACCAACCGTATGATGAGGATGGTGACGGATCTCCTCCATCTTTCACGGATTGATAATGCAACCAGTCACCTAGATGTGGAATTGATCAATTTCACTGCCTTTATTACCTTTATCCTCAACCGTTTTGATCAGATAAGAGGGCAGGATGAAGAGAAGAAATATGAACTGGTGAGAGATTATCCAATTACCTCAGTCTGGATTGAAATTGATACAGACAAGATGACACAGGTGATTGATAATATTCTCAACAATGCCATTAAATATTCTCCAGATGGTGGGAAAATCACAGTGACCATGAAGACAACTGATGATCAGATGATTTTATCCATTTCAGACCAAGGATTGGGTATTCCTAAACAAGATTTGCCACTTATCTTTGACCGTTTTTATCGTGTGGATCGTGCTAGAAGTCGTGCCCAAGGTGGTACTGGTTTAGGACTAGCTATCGCTAAAGAGATTATCAAACAACATAAGGGCTTTATTTGGGCCAAGAGTGAATATGGTAAGGGATCAACCTTTACCATTGTGCTCCCTTATGATAAGGATGCAGTGAAAGAAGAAGTCTGGGAGGACGAAATAGAAGAATAGAATGAGTGAAATAGGCTTTAAATACAGTATTTTAGCGTCGGGTTCCAGTGGAAATTCCTTTTATCTGGAAACCCCAAAAAAGAAGCTTTTAGTAGATGCAGGCTTGTCTGGTAAGAAAATCACCAGCTTACTTGCTGAAATTAATCGTAAGCCAGAAGATTTGGATGCCATCTTGATTACACATGAGCATTCAGACCATATCCACGGAGTGGGAGTTTTGGCTCGCAAGTATGGTATGGATTTGTATGCCAATGAAAAGACCTGGCAGGCTATGGAAAATAGTAAGTATCTTGGCAAGGTGGATTCTTCGCAAAAGCATATCTTTGAGATGGGTAAAACCAAAACCTTTGGAGATATAGACATCGAGAGTTTTGGTGTTAGCCATGATGCAGTCGCACCGCAGTTCTATCGCTTTATGAAGGATGATAAGAGTTTTGTCCTTTTGACAGATACAGGCTATGTTAGTGACCGTATGGCAGGGATTGTCGAAAATGCAGATGGTTATCTTATCGAGTCCAATCATGATGTAGAGATTTTGCGAGCTGGCTCTTACGCTTGGCGACTCAAACAACGAATCCTATCGGATCTGGGTCACCTTTCTAACGAGGACGGTGCTGAAGCTATGATTCGGACCCTAGGAAATCGCACTAAGAAAATCTATCTTGGTCACTTGTCTAAGGAAAACAATATCAAGGAGCTGGCTCACATGACCATGGTCAACCAGCTAGCCCAAGCTGATTTAGGTGTAGGAGTAGACTTTAAGGTTTATGATACCTCACCAGATACCGCAACACCATTGACAGATATATAAAAAGAAGGCGAGTGCCTTCTTTTTAATATATTTTACAATCCTGCAAATTCTTTGATTTCTTGTGCTGACATTGAAGAGTCGCAACGGACATTGATTTGTCCATCTGAAATGTGAACAAAACCTGGTACAGTTGGGATACCATAGCGTGAGCGGAATGCTTGTAACTCATTGAGTTGGCTTGGTTCTTCACTATTGATGAAGTAGATGTGAGCTTTAGTTTCAGCTACGACACCTGCCAAGGTACCAGCAAATTTACGGCAGTAAGGGCAAGTTTTGCGACCGATAAAGAAGGTTGCAGTTTCTTTTTTATCAAGAGCTTCTTGCGCACGCGCAACTGTAGTGACTTCAAGGTCTTTGATGTTATCTAAAAATTGTTCCATGAGATTACCTCGCTTTCATTGATATGTCTAGTATGCCATAAAGTTTCTAAAATTGCTTAGATTTGATACGAAAAAAGATGAAATTGGTTGGTCTCATCTTTTATAGGGCTTTATTTTACAAAAGCATTGATTTCTGCTTCGATATTAGCAATCTTAGCTTGTGATTCTTCGTTAGTTTCACCTACAACTGCAATGTAGAACTTGATTTTTGGTTCTGTACCTGAAGGGCGAACAGCAATCCATGATCCATCAGCAAGTGTGTATTTCAACACATCACTTGGAGGAGTTGTCAAGTTTGTAACAGTACCGTCAGCAGCAGTAGCAGTTTGAGCTTTAAAGTCTTCTACGACAGTGATAGCTGTTGCGTTCCATTCTTTTGGAGCATTATTGCGGAATTTAGCCATAATCGCTTTGATTTGTTCTGCACCATCGACGCCAGAAAGGGTAACAGAGATAGTCTTTTCTGCGTAGTAGCCATATTCTTTATAGATTTCTTCGATACCGTCAGCAAGGGTCAAACCACGTGAACGGTAGTAGGCAGCAAGTTCAGCAACGACTAGAACGGCTTGGATAGCATCTTTATCACGTACGAATGGTTTAATCAAGTAACCGAAGCTTTCTTCAAATCCCATCATGTATGTGTGATTGTGTTTTTCTTCGAACTCTTGGATTTTTTCAGCGATAAATTTGAAACCTGTCAAAACATTGAACATAGTTGCGCCGTAGCTTTCAGCAATCTTCGTTACCAAGTCAGTTGATACGATAGATTTGCAAAGGGCTGCATTTTCAGGAAGAGTTCCAGCATTTTTATGGGCTTCCAAGATGTATTTAGCCATGATAGCACCGATTTGGTTACCTGATAGGTTAAGGTAGCTACCATCTTTTTGAAGAACTTCAACACCAACACGGTCAGCGTCAGGGTCAGTTGCCACAAGAACATCTGCACCAACTTGACGACCAAGTTCTTCAGCAAGAGCAAAGGCTGCTTGGCTTTCTGGGTTTGGAGATTTTACAGTTGAGAAGTCTGGGTCGGCAGTTGCTTGCGCTTCAACGACTTGAACAGAATCAAATCCTGCTTGGGCAAGGGCACGACGAGCTAACATTTCACCAGTACCATGAAGTGGTGTATAGACAATCTTCATGTCTTTACCAAATTCTTCAATCAAGGATGGGTTGATGTTAACGTCCTTGACTTCTTTGAGGTATTCCACATCGACAGCTTCGCCGATAACTTCAATCAAGCCAGAAGCTTTTTCAGCTTCCACATCAGCAACTTCAACTGCAAATGGATTTTCGATTGCACGGATATAAGTAGTCAAAGCGTCCGCGTCGTGTGGAGGCATTTGTCCACCGTCTTCACCGTAAACCTTGTAACCGTTAAATGGAGCAGGATTGTGGCTGGCTGTGACCATGATACCTGCGAAACAGTTGAGATGACGAACTGCAAATGATAGTTCTGGAGTTGGACGGAGGCTTTCAAATACGTAAGATTTGATGCCGTGTTTAGCAAGAACTGCCGCAGACTCAAAGGCAAACTCAGGTGAGAAGTGACGGCTATCGTAGGCAATTGCCACACCACGTTCTTTTTCATTTCCACCTTTTGACTCGATCAAACGAGCCAATCCTTCAGTAGCTTGGCGAACAACGTAGATGTTGATACGGTTTGTCCCAGCACCAATCAAGCCACGCATACCTGCAGTACCAAATTCAAGGTTTGTATAGAAGGCATCTTCCTTCGTTTTTTCATCCATATTTTCCAAATCTTGACGAAGGTAGTCAGGAAGCTCCGCAAAATCAACCCATTTCTGGTAATTTTCTTGGTAAGACATTAACATTCTCCTTTTTGTAAATTGTTTTAACCGTTCACATTATAGCACTTTTTAGCATTTTAGTAAAACGGCAGCATAAATTTCATAAAAGTGGTGTTATATGCTGGTTTATCAAGTCTTGAATGCCTTAGGGAAACATGCTATACTGTTTGTATGATTATTTTACAAGCTAATAAAATTGAACGTTCTTTTGCAGGAGAGGTTCTTTTTGATAATATCAACCTGCAGGTTGATGAACGAGATCGGATTGCCCTTGTTGGGAAAAATGGTGCAGGTAAGTCTACTCTTTTGAAGATTTTGGTTGGAGAAGAGGAGCCAACTAGTGGAGAAATCAATAAGAAAAAAGATATTTCTCTGTCTTACCTAGCCCAAGATAGCCGTTTTGAGTCTGAAAATACCATCTACGACGAGATGCTTCATGTCTTTGATGACTTGCGTCGAACGGAGAAACAACTTCGTCAGATGGAGTTGGAGATGGGTGAAAAGTCTGGTGAGGATTTGGATAAGCTGATGTCAGATTACGACCGCTTATCTGAGAATTTTCGTCAGGCAGGTGGCTTTACCTATGAAGCTGATATTCGAGCGATTTTGAATGGATTCAAGTTTGACGAATCTATGTGGCAGATGAAAATTGCAGATCTTTCTGGTGGTCAAAATACTCGCTTGGCTCTAGCCAAAATGCTCCTTGAAAAACCTAATCTCTTGGTCTTGGACGAGCCAACCAACCACTTGGATATTGAAACTATTGCTTGGCTAGAGCATTACTTGATAAATTATAGCGGTGCTCTCATTATTGTCAGCCACGACCGTTATTTCTTAGACAAGGTTGCGACAATTACGCTAGATTTGACCAAGCATTCCTTGGATCGTTATGTGGGCAATTACTCTCGTTTTGTCGAGTTGAAGGAGCAAAAACTAGCAACTGAGGCAAAAAACTATGAAAAGCAACAGAAGGAAATTGCTGCTCTGGAAGACTTTGTCAATCGCAATCTAGTCCGAGCTTCAACGACCAAACGTGCCCAATCTCGTCGTAAACAACTAGAAAAAATGAACCGCTTAGACAAGCCTGAAGCTGGTAAGAAATCAGCCAATATGACCTTCCAGTCTGAGAAAACCTCGGGTAATGTTGTTCTGACTGTTGAAAATGCGGCTATTGGCTATGATGGGGAAGTATTGTCAGAGCCTATTAACCTAGACCTTCGTAAGATGAATGCTATTGCCATCGTTGGTCCCAATGGTATTGGCAAGTCAACCTTTATCAAATCAATCGTGGATCAGATTCCTTTTATCAAGGGTGAAAAGCGCTTTGGGGCTAATGTTGAGGTTGGTTACTATGACCAAAGCCAAAGCAAGCTGACACCAAGTAATACTGTATTGGATGAACTCTGGAATGATTTTAAACTGACACCAGAAGTTGAAATCCGCAACCGTCTAGGTGCCTTCCTTTTCTCAGGAGATGATGTTAAAAAATCAGTCGGTATGCTGTCAGGTGGCGAAAAAGCTCGTTTGCTTTTAGCTAAATTGTCTATGGAAAACAATAACTTCTTGATTCTGGATGAGCCAACCAACCACTTGGATATTGATAGCAAGGAAGTGCTAGAAAATGCCTTGATTGACTTTGATGGAACCTTGCTTTTTGTCAGCCACGACCGTTACTTTATCAATCGTGTGGCAACTCATGTATTGGAATTGTCTGAGAATGGCTCGACTCTTTACTTGGGTGATTACGACTACTATGTCGAGAAGAAAGCAGAAGTAGAAATGAGTCAGACTGAGGAAGCTTCAACTAGCAATCAAGCAAAGGAAGCAAGTCCAGTCAATGACTATCAGGCTCAGAAAGAAAGTCAAAAAGAAGTTCGCAAACTCATGCGACAAATCGAAACTCTAGAAGCTGAAATTGAAGAACTAGAAAGTCAAAGCCAAGCCATTTCTGAACAAATGTTGGAAACCAACGAAGCAGGTAAACTCATGGAATTACAGGCTGAGCTGGACAAAATCAGCCATCGTCAGGAAGAAGCTATGCTTGAATGGGAAGAATTATCAGAGCAGGTGTAAAGATGGAACATCTTGGAAAAGTATTTCGTGAATTTCGAACAAGTGGAAATTATTCTTTAAAGGAAGCGGCAGGGGAGTCCTGTTCAACTTCCCAGTTATCTCGCTTTGAGCTTGGGGAGTCTGACCTAGCAGTCTCACGTTTCTTTGAGATTTTGGATAACATTCATGTTACAATCGAAAATTTCATGGACAAGGCAAGGAATTTTCATAATCATGAACATGTTGCCATGATGGGACAAATTGTGCCTCTTTACTATTCAAATGATATTGCAGGTTTTCAAAAGCTTCAAAGGGAACAACTTGAAAAAGCTAAGAGTTCGACGACTCCCCTTTATTTTGAGCTGAATTGGATTTTGTTACAAGGTCTGATTTGTCAAAGAGATTCGAGTTATGAGATGAAACAGGATGATTTGGATAAGGTAGCAGATTATCTCTTCAAAACAGAAGAATGGACCATGTATGAGTTGATTCTTTTCGGGAACCTCTATAGTTTCTACGATGTGGACTATGTCACTCGGATTGGTAGAGAAGTTATGGAGAGGGAGGAATTTTACCAAGAGATTGGTCGCCATAAGAGATTGGTGTTGATTTTGGCCCTCAATTGTTATCAACATTGTTTAGAGCATCTTTCTTTTGATAATGCTAGTTATTTCGAGGCTTATATAGAGAAGATTATTGGTAAAGGGATCAAACTGTATGAGCGTAATATTTTCCATTATCTAAAAGGATTTTCCTTGTACCAAAAAGGACAGTGTAAAGAAGGGTGTAAGCAGATGCAAGAAGCCATGCATATTTTTGACCTACTAGGTCTTCCAGAGCAAGTAGCCTACTATCAGGAACACTACGAGAAATTTGTCAAAGATTAGTTTTCCCAAATAAGGGAAAAAATAAAAAGCTCCTTTCAGTTTTGATACAATAGTTTCAAAATTTGAGAGGAGTTTTTATATGAATCGCTATGCAGTACAGTTGATTAGCCGCGGAGCTGTTAACAAGATAGGGAATATGCTCTATGATTATGGAAATAGTGTCTGGTTGGCGTCCATGGGTACTATCGGGCAGACTGTTTTAGGAATGTATCAGATTTCTGAACTCGTCACATCTATTCTCGTCAATCCTTTTGGTGGAGTTATTTCAGACCGTTTTTCTCGTCGTAGGATTTTAATGGCGACAGACCTTGTTTGTGGGATTCTTTGTCTGGCTATTTCTTTCATAAGGAATGACAGCTGGATGATTGGGGCTTTGATTTTTGCCAATATTGTTCAGGCGGTTGCATTTGCATTTTCTCGTACAGCCAATAAAGCCATTATAACTGAGGTTGTTGAGAAAGACGAGATTGTGACCTACAATGCTCGCTTAGAGTTAGCCTTGCAGGTTGTAGCTGTAAGTTCTCCTGTACTTTCCTTCCTTGTTTTACAATTTGCCAGTCTCCATACGACGCTTGTTTTAGATGCCATTAGTTTTTTCATCGCATTTACCTTGGTAGCTTTTCTCCCTAAAAAAGAGACTCAGGAACAAGAGAAAAAGACTTTCAGCTGGAAAGCCATTTTTGCTGATATGAAAGATGGACTTGCCTATATTTGGAGCCAGAAAGAAATCTTTTTCCTTTTGTTAGTAGCTTCCAGTGTTAATTTCTTTTTTGCTGCTTTTGAATTTCTCCTCCCCTTTTCAAATAGGCTTTACGGAGTAGAAGGAGCCTATGCAAGTATTTTAACTATGGGGGCTATTGGTTCCATCATTGGGGCTCTTCTAGCTAGTAAAATTAAAGCTAATGTTTATAATCTTTTGATTTTACTGGCTTTGACAGGTGTCGGAGTTCTTATGATGGGATTACCACTTCCAAATTTGCTTTCCTTTTCTGGAAATTTAGTTTGTGAATTGTTTATGACAATTTTTAATATTCACTTTTTTACTCAGGTGCAAACCAAGGTTGAGGGGGAATATTTGGGGAGAGTATTAAGCACAATTTTTACCTTAGCCATTCTATTTATGCCTATTGCCAAAGGTTTTATGACAGTGCTACCAAGTGTACATCTCTTTTCTTTCTTGATAATTGGAAGCGGGGTTATCATCCTGTCTTGTCTATCCCTCGTGTATGTGCGAACTCATTTTGAAAAAGAGACATAAGTTTGCTTGTACTTCAAAAATAATTCCAATCTGAGTGTTTTTTCCGCCCTTCTCGTTTGTGAGGAGGGCTTACTTTGTGGTAAAATGGTTTTATGAATAAAAGAATGAATGAGTTAGTCGCCTTGCTCAATCGCTATGCGACTGAGTACTATACCAGCGATAATCCGTCGGTTTCTGACAGTGAGTATGATCGCCTTTACCGAGAGTTGGTTGAGTTAGAAACTGCCTATCCAGATCAAGTGTCAGCAGACAGTCCAACCCATCGTGTTGGTGGTAAGGTTTTAGATGGTTTTGAAAAATACAGTCATCAGTATCCTCTTTATAGTTTGCAGGATGCTTTTTCACGTGAGGAGCTTGAAGCTTTTGACGCGCGTGTTCGTAAGGAAGTAGCCCATCCAACCTATATTTGTGAGCTGAAAATCGATGGCTTGTCTATCTCGCTGACTTATGAAAAGGGGATTTTAGTTGTTGGTGCAACACGTGGAGACGGTTCTGTTGGGGAAAATATCACAGAAAACCTCAAGCGTGTTAAGGACATTCCTTTGACCTTGCCAGAAGAACTAGATATCACAGTTCGTGGGGAGTGTTACATGCCACGCGCTTCTTTTGATCAGGTCAACCAAGCTCGCCAAGAAAATGGAGAGCCTGAATTTGCCAATCCTCGTAATGCGGCAGCAGGAACCCTGCGTCAGCTGGATACAGCAGTAGTAGCCAAGCGCAATCTTGCAACCTTTCTCTATCAAGAAGCCAGCCCTTCAACTCGAGATAGTCAAGAAAAGGTTTTGAAGCACCTAGAACAACTAGGTTTTGTAGTCAATCCTAAGCGAATCTTGGCTGAAAACATAGATGAAATCTGGGATTTTATCCAAGAAGTAGGAGAGGAACGGGACAATCTGCCTTATGATATCGATGGGGTGGTGATCAAGGTCAACGACCTAGCAGGTCAAGAAGAACTTGGCTTTACCGTTAAGGCTCCAAAGTGGGCAGTGGCCTACAAGTTCCCAGCTGAAGAAAAAGAAGCTCAACTCTTATCAGTTGACTGGACAGTTGGCCGTACGGGTGTTGTAACCCCAACTGCCAATCTAACACCAGTACAACTAGCTGGTACAACTGTTAGCCGTGCGACTCTGCACAATGTGGATTATATTGCTGAAAAAGATATCCGCAAAGACGACACGGTTATCGTCTATAAGGCTGGTGATATCATCCCTGCTGTTTTACGTGTCGTAGAGTCCAAACGGGTTTCTGAAGAAAAACTAGATATCCCTATAAACTGCCCAAGTTGTGACTCTGACTTGTTGCACTTTGAAGATGAAGTGGCCCTTCGTTGTATCAATCCGCGTTGCCCTGCTCAAATCATGGAAGGTTTGATCCACTTTGCCTCTCGAGATGCCATGAATATTACAGGCCTTGGTCCATCAGTAGTTGAGAAACTCTTTGCTGCCAATTTAGTCAAGGATGTGGCGGATATTTACCGCTTGAAAGAAGACGATTTCCTCCTTTTAGAGGGTGTTAAGGAAAAGTCTGCTGCTAAACTGTATCAAGCCATTCAAGCATCTAAGGAAAATTCTGCCGAGAAGCTCTTATTTGGTTTGGGAATTCGCCATGTAGGAAGCAAGGCCAGTCAGCTCTTACTCCAACATTTTCATTCAATCGAAAATCTGGCTCAGGCAGATCCAGAGGAAGTGGCTAGTATTGAAAGTCTGGGTGGCGTGATTGCCAAGAGTCTTCAGACTTACTTTGCGACAGAAGGCTCTGAAATTCTCCTCAGAGAATTGAAAGAAGCTGGAGTCAATCTGGATTATAAAGGTCAGACAGTAGTAGCGGATGCAGCCTTGTCAGGCTTGACCGTTGTATTGACAGGAAAATTGGAACGGCTCAAGCGCTCAGAAGCTAAAAGTAAACTCGAAAGTCTTGGTGCCAAGGTAACAGGCAGTGTTTCTAAAAAGACCGACCTCGTTGTGGCAGGTGTAGATGCTGGAAGTAAACTTCAAAAGGCACAAGAACTTGGTATCGAAGTTCGAGATGAAGCTTGGCTAGAAAGTCTGTAATGAACGTTTAAAAACAGAGTTTAGACAGTATAACTAGTTTGTTAATCGGGACAAAATCGGTCAAGAATTTATTAGTAAAATAGAAACAAATCAAGAAGTAAAGAGGAAAAATAAAAAATGTTTAACTACCCTATGCGCATTCATTACCATCGTAAGAATGGAGAATACGATACTTGCTCTTTTGTAAAAAGTCAGGATCAACGAATTGATTTGCTGACCTACAAAGAAGATTATTTTGGCGCCTTATTTAGTTTTGAACACCCAAGTGCTCATGCTCTAGAAAGCTTGAATTTTGTGGTTCATACAGGCCAAACTAGTAAAGAGTATGCTATCCGTTTTAATCACTATCCTCTTTTAACAGAAGTCTGGATTTTGGAAGGGGATGATAGGATTTATTATTCTGAAAATCCTGCTATTGCCAGTCCTTTCTATAAGAATCAAAATCCTTTTGCCTTTGACAAGGCTATCAATAGTGCTAGTTTCGACCACCACTGGGGGTACCAAGGTGAATTGGGTTGCCGTGTAGAGGATAATCAGGCTCATTTTGCCCTTTGGGCTCCTACAGCTACAGAAGTGCAGGTTGTTGTTTATGAATCAGCTACTAATGATGCTCCTGTTTGGAAAACATTTGATATGGAAAGAGGCAATAGCTACTCCTATAATCATAAGGACAATACAATCGGTGTCTGGAGTTTGGATGTTGAGGAAGATTTGACTGGTAAGGCTTATCAGTATCAAGTTCAATTCCCTCACCACCAAACACTGACACGAGACCCATACACAATTGCGACCAGTCCCGATGGCAAACGATCAGCTATCCTGAGCCATGAAGAAAAGCAAGTTGCAAACTTCGAGGTCAAGCACGGTTCAGAGGCTACTTGGCGCTTGACAAATCCATGTAAGGCAGTTATTTGTGAAATGCACATTCGTGATTTGACCAAATCATCGACCTCAGGTGTGGATGAACATCTTCGAGGAACTTTCTTGGGTGCTGCTCAGACTGGAACGGTTAACCAGTACGGTCAGTCAACTGCTTTTGATTACATCAAGAAGATAGGCTACAATTATGTTCAATTGCAACCAATTGCAGACCGTCATAAAGAATATGATGCGGATGGGAATGTAACCTACAACTGGGGTTATGATCCACAAAACTATAATGCACCAGAAACCAGCCTTTCAACCAATCCAGAGGATCCAGCTCAGGTCATTCGTGATTTGAAGACCATGGTTCAAGCTTATCATGATGCGGGTATTGGTGTCATTATGGATGTGGTCTATAACCATACATTCTCAGTTGTTGATGCACCTTTCCAAACAACTGTCCCTGATTACTATTATCGTATGAATCCAGACGGTACTTTCCAGAATGGAACAGGTGTTGGAAATGAAACAGCCAGCGAACACGAAATGTTCCGCAAGTACATGATTGATTCTCTCCTATACTGGGTGCAGGAATACAATATTGACGGCTTCCGTTTTGACTTGATGGGGATTCATGATGTCAAGACCATGCAGATGATTCGTCAGAGCTTGGATGAAATTGACCCTAACATTATCCTTTATGGAGAAGGTTGGGATATGGGAACAGGCCTTGCGCCTTATGATAAGGCCAAGAAGGACAATGCCTACCAGATGCCAAATATTGGTTTCTTTAATGATAATCAGCGCGATGCTGTCAAAGGTGGAGAAGTATATGGTGAAATTAAATCAGGTTTTGTCAGTGGTGCTGCGACAGAGCCAATTCTAGCCAAAGCAATCCTAGGCAGTCGTGAATTAGGTACCTATACACATCCAAACCAAGTGCTCAACTACGTGGAGGCCCATGACAATTACAATCTTCACGATTTGTTGGCAACCCTTCATCCAGATCAAAGTTCAGAGCAAATCATGCGTAAAGTCAAAACTGCCACAGCCATGAATCTACTCATGCAAGGGATGGCCTTTATGGAAATCGGTCAAGAATTTGGTCGTACCAAACTGGTTGCGACTGGTGAGAATGGTGAGTTGACACATGATGATAGAGAACGTGCTATGAATAGCTATAATGCTCCTGACAGTGTGAACCAAGTGAACTGGGATTTGCTTAATGAGCGTCAAGACAGTATTGACTTTATTCGTCAGATGATTCGATTGAAGACAGAAACCAGTGCCTTTTCTTACCCTACTTATGAAGAAATTTACCATCATGTCTTTGTTCATTCAGCAAATGAGCATAGTGGTTGGATTGTTTATGAAATTCACGGGGAAGAACACTTATTAGTTGTCTTTAATGCTAAAGGGCAAGACTTCCAGTTTGAAAATGCTGGAAATCTAGAACTGTTGGTGACCAATAGCCATTTAGCTGATAAAGACATGGTTGGTGGCGTCAGTGCCAGCGTCTTTAAAGTTTTGTAGAATAGAATTACAATTTAAATTCATTTGCAGTACTTTATCTGTTAAAAACAATAAATCAGGAAATTCATTTCCTGGTTTATTTTTTTACTTAAAATTATTTTTTTGTTAGTAAAATAACGAACTTTATGATAGTATTGTAAAAAAACATTTCGTTTTCAAAGCGTTTCTGAAAATTTCTTGATTTACAAGTGAACACATCAGTGAATTTGTTGAAGACTTTCAAAAGAATTTTTAGCAAATTCCGTAATTTACTTGAATCTTCCCTAAAAAGGTAGTATAATAAATCTATAGAAAACGCTTACAGAAACAGGAGGGTGTATGGATAAGAAAAAAGCTTTAGAAACCTTTATAACAGGTAAAAATTTTCACCTCCAGAATTATCTGGGAGCGCATAGGGAAGAAAAAGCTGGTGTGTCTGGCTATACTTTCCGAGTTTGGGCACCCAATGCTCAGGCAGTTCATTTGGTAGGGGATTTCACTAATTGGGTAGAGAATCAAATTTCAATGGAACGGAATGAATTTGGAGTTTGGGAAGTCTTTACCAGTCTTGCTCAAGAAGGCCAAATTTATAAGTACAATATTACACGTGCAAATGGTCATCAGCTAATGAAGACTGACCCTTTAGCTGTACGGTATGAGGCACGGCCTGGGACTGGTGCTATTTTAACAGATATTCCAGAAAAGAAATGGAAGGACGGCCTCTGGTTAGCTCGTAGAAAACGCTTGAGCTTTGAAGAGCGTCCTGTCAATATTTACGAGGTTCATGCTGGCTCTTGGAAGAGAAATCCTGATGGCAGACCTTATAGTTTTGCTCAATTGAAAGATGAACTCATTCCTTACTTGGTTGAGATGAACTATACTCACATTGAGTTTATGCCCCTGATGTCTCATCCTCTAGGTTTGAGTTGGGGCTATCAGCTTATGGGGTACTTCGCCTTAGAGCATGCCTATGGTCGCCCTGAAGAGTTTCAAGATTTTGTTGAGGAATGCCACTTAAACAATATTGGGGTTATCGTGGACTGGGTACCTGGTCACTTCACTATTAACGATGATGCCTTAGCTTATTATGATGGAACACCGACTTTTGAATACCAAGACCATAATAAGGCTCATAACTACGGTTGGGGTGCACTCAATTTTGACCTTGGAAAGAATGAAGTCCAGTCTTTCTTGATTTCTAGTATTAAGTTTTGGATTGACTTTTACCATTTGGACGGTATTCGCGTGGATGCGGTTAGCAACATGCTCTATCTTGACTACGATGATGCTCCATGGACACCTAATAAAGATGGTGGTAATCTCAACTACGAGGGATATTATTTCCTTCAACGCTTGAATGATGTCATTAAACAAGCTCATCCAGACGTTATGATGATAGCTGAGGAAAGTTCATCAGCTACTCAGATTACTGACACTAAGGATTCAGATGGTCTTGGCTTCGACTACAAATGGAATATGGGTTGGATGAATGACATCCTTCGTTTCTATGAAGAAGATCCTATTTATCGTAAATATGACTTTAACCTGGTGACTTTCAGCTTTATGTATGTCTTCAAGGAGAATTATCTCCTACCATTCTCACACGATGAAGTGGTTCATGGCAAGAAGAGTATGATGCACAAGATGTGGGGAGATCGCTACAATCAATTCGCAGGCTTGCGCAATCTCTACACTTATCAAATTTGTCACCCAGGTAAAAAATTGCTCTTCATGGGTAGTGAATATGGACAATTCCTAGAATGGAAATCTGAAGAACAGTTGGAATGGTCTAATCTAGAAGATCCAATGAATGCTAAGATGAAGTATTTCACTTCTCAGCTAAACAAGTTCTACAAAGACCACCGCTGTTTGTGGGAAATTGATACCAGCTATGATGGTATTGAAATCATCGATGCGGATAATCGAGACCAGAGTGTTCTGTCCTTCATCCGTAAGGGTAAAAAAGGCGATATGTTAGTCTGTGTCTTTAATATGGCACCAGTTGAACGAAAAGATTTTACAATCGGACTTCCTATTGCAGGGATTTACGAAGAAGTCTGGAATACTGAGTTAGAAGAGTGGGGCGGCGTCTGGAAAGAACATAATCAAACTGTGCAAACGCAAGAAGGACTATGGAAAGATTATGAGCAGACCTTGACCTTTACCCTACCTGCTATGGGAGCAAGTGTTTGGAAAATCAAACGTCGCTTGAAACCTACTAAAACTGTCACAAGTAAAAACCAAAAAGGAGTAGAAAATGAAGAATGAAATGTTAGCTTTGATTCTTGCTGGTGGGCAAGGAACTCGTCTCGGTAAACTCACTCAAAGCATTGCAAAACCAGCTGTGCAATTTGGTGGGCGCTACCGTATCATTGACTTTGCTCTTTCAAACTGTGCCAACTCAGGCATCAACAATGTTGGAGTCATTACACAGTACCAACCACTTGCTCTCAACAACCATATTGGGAATGGTTCAAGTTGGGGTCTAGATGGTATTAATTCTGGTGTCTCTATCCTTCAACCATATTCTGCAAGTGAAGGAAATCGTTGGTTCGAGGGGACAAGTCACGCTATTTATCAAAATATCGACTACATCGATAGTGTCAATCCTGAATATGTTTTGATTCTTTCGGGTGACCATATCTATAAGATGGACTACGATGCTATGCTCCAGTCTCACAAGGATAATAATGCTAGTTTGACAGTAGCAGTTCTTGATGTTCCTCTTAAAGAAGCTAGCCGTTTTGGTATCATGAATACAGATGCCAATAACCGCATTGTTGAATTTGAAGAAAAACCAGCTCAACCTAAATCTACAAAGGCTTCTATGGGGATTTACATCTTTGATTGGCAACGTCTCCGCAATATGTTAGTCGCTGCTGAAAAGAGCAATGTCGATATGTCAGACTTCGGTAAAAATGTCATTCCAAATTACCTTGAGTCAGGTGAAAGTGTCTATGCCTATGAATTTAACGGTTACTGGAAAGATGTTGGTACTATTGAGTCGCTTTGGGAAGCGAACATGGAGTACATTTCTCCAGAGAATGCTTTGGACAGCCGTAACCGTCAATGGAAGATTTACTCAAGAAACTTAATTTCACCACCAAACTTTCTTGGGGCAAATGCTCATGTGGAAGATTCCTTGGTTGTAGACGGATGTTTCGTTGATGGAACGGTTAAACACTCTATTCTTTCAACAGGTGCGCAAGTTCGCGAAGGAGCAGAAGTTCTTGATTCAGTTATTATGAGTGGAGCTATTATTGGACACGGGGCTAAAATCAAACGTGCCATTATTGGTGAAGGTGCAGTTATTTCTGATGGTGTCGAAATTGATGGAACAGAAGAAGTACAAGTTGTAGGATATAATGAAGTAGTGGGGGTAGCAACAGATGAAGATTGATAAATATTCTGCCATTTTAGGAAACACAGTTGGTTTTCATGATATGTCAACATTGACAGACCACCGTCCAGTAGCTAGTTTGCCATTTGGCGGTAAATATCGTTTGATTGACTTCCCACTCTCAAGTCTTGCCAATGCTGGTGTTCGTAGTGTTTTTGGTATTTTTCAGCAGGATAATATTAGTTCTGTTTTTGACCATATCCGTTCAGGGCGTGAGTGGGGCTTGTCAACTCTTCTTAGTCACTATTATCTAGGAATTTATAATACACGCGTTGAGAGTAGCACAGTAGGAAAAGAATATTACCAACAGCTGCTCACCTATTTAAAACGCTCTGGGTCAAACCAAACAGTATCACTTAACTGTGATGTCTTAATTAATATTGATTTGAACCAAGTGTTCCACCTTCATAACACAACGAAGGGACCTATTACAGTTGTTTATAAGAAACTTCCTAAGAAAGATATTTCAGAAGTAAATGCAATCTTGGAAGTGGATGAAACAGACCATGTCCGTTCTCATAAACTTTTTGACAGCAAATCAACAGATGAAGTTTACAATATGTCCACAGATATCTTTGTCGTTGATACACCTTGGTTGATTGAACGCTTAGAAGAAGAAGCTAAGAAAGAACATCCAGAGAAATTGCGCTATGTTTTACGGGATTTGGCTGCAAAAGAAGGGGCTTTTGCCTACGAGTACACAGGCTACCTAGCAAATATTCATTCTGTAGAGTCTTATTACCAAGCTAACAAAGATATGCTTGAATCACAGAAATTCTACTCACTCTTTACTCCAAACCAAAAGATTTATACAAAGGTCAAAAACGAAGAGCCAACTTATTATGCTAATACATCTAAGGTAAGCACTTCTCAGTTTGCTTCTGGTAGTATCATTGAAGGTCAAGTGGCTAATTCTGTTCTATCACGTAATATTCATGTTTACAAGGATAGCTTGGTTAAAGATAGCCTACTCTTCCCTCGTGTTGTTATTGGAGAAGGTGCTCAGGTAGAATATGCTATCTTGGACAAGGGTGTTGAAGTTGCGGATGGAGTTGTGATCCGTGGAACTGCAGAACATCCAGTCGTTGTTAAGAAAGGTGCTAAAGTAACAGAGGATATTCATTCATGAAAATTTTATTTGTAGCAGCAGAGGGTGCTCCCTTTTCAAAAACAGGTGGTTTGGGAGACGTCATTGGCGCTCTTCCCAAATCACTGGTAAAAGCTGGGCACGAAGTTGCAGTGATTTTACCCTACTATGACATGGTAGAGGCTAAATTTGGAAATCAGATTGAAGATGTTCTTCATTTTGAGGTGAGTGTTGGTTGGCGCAGACAGTATTGTGGAATTAAGAAAACAGTATTAAATGGTGTAACCTTCTACTTTATTGACAATCAATATTATTTCTTCCGCGGTCATGTTTACGGTGACTTTGATGACGGAGAACGCTTTGCCTTTTTCCAACTGGCTGCCATTGAGGCTATGGAAAGGATTGACTTTATTCCTGATCTTCTCCATGTCCATGACTACCATACAGCTATGATTCCTTTCTTGTTGAAGGAAAAATACCGTTGGATTCAAGCCTATGAGAGCATTAAAACTGTTTTAACCATTCATAATTTAGAATTCCAAGGACAATTTTCAGAAGGAATGTTGGGTGATTTATTTGGAGTTGGCTTCGAACGTTACGCTGATGGTACCCTTCGCTGGAATAACTGTCTGAACTGGATGAAGGCTGGAATTCTTTATGCAGACCGTGTGTCAACCGTTTCACCTAGCTATGCTCATGAAATTATGACTAGTCAGTTTGGATGTAACTTGGATCAGATTCTTCGAATGGAGTCTGGTAAAGTTTCTGGTATCGTGAATGGGATTGATGCTGACCTGTATAATCCTCAGACGGATGCTCTTTTAGACTATCATTTCAATCAGGAAGATTTGTCTGGAAAAGCCCAAAACAAGGCAAACTTGCAAGAAAGAGTTGGCTTGCCAGTTAGATCTGACGTTCCACTGGTGGGAATTGTTTCTCGTTTGACACGTCAAAAAGGTTTTGATATCGTGGTAGAAAGTCTTCACCATATCTTGCAAGAAGATGTTCAGATTGTTCTTTTGGGAACTGGAGATCCAGCCTTTGAAGGAGCTTTCTCATGGTTTGCTCAGATTTACCCAGACAAGCTATCAGCAAATATCACTTTTGATGTCAAACTAGCTCAAGAAATCTACGCTGCTTGTGACCTCTTCCTCATGCCGAGTCGTTTTGAACCGTGTGGCTTGTCTCAAATGATGGCTATGCGTTATGGAACCTTGCCATTGGTCCATGAAGTTGGTGGCTTGCGAGATACTGTTCGAGCCTTTAATCCAATCGAAGGAAGCGGTACTGGCTTTAGCTTTGACAACCTATCTCCTTATTGGTTAAATTGGACTTTCCAAACAGCATTGGACTTGTATAGAAACCATCCTGACGTTTGGAGAAACTTACAAAAACAAGCTATGGAGTGTGATTTCTCATGGGATACAGCCTGCAAGTCATATCTAGACTTGTACCAAAGTTTAGTTAACTAATAGATAAAATCGTATGATGACTTCATACGATTTTTGGGCTGTTTAGAGAGGAGAACTGATGTCTCAAGTAAAAGGCTTGTGTGTCATGGATGTTGATGGAACCTTAATCCTAGAAGAAGTGATTGATTTGTTGGGTAGAGAGGCAGGTTGTGAGGAGGAAATTTCGCAGATTACAAGTCAGGCAATGCGAGGAGAGATAGACTTTGAAAGCAGTTTAAGAAAAAGAGTGTCCTTGTTGGAAGGCCTTTCTATTTCGGTCTTTGATAAAGTCTTCAACTCTATTCATCTATCTCCAAATGCCCAAGAATTCATCTCAATTCTCCAAAAGAAAGGCATTTTAGTTGGTCTGGTGTCTGGTGGATTTACTCCAATAGTTGAGAGGCTTGCAAAATCTCTTGGTATTGCCTATTTCTCTGCTAATCAATTTGAAGTCAAAGATGGTCTTCTAACAGGAAAATTAGTTGGACAAATTATCAGTCCCCAGGTCAAAAAAGAGACTCTGGAAAAATGGAGAAAGGAACTAAAATTTTCTAAAGAAAGAACGATTGCAATCGGTGATGGGGCTAATGACTTATTAATGTTGAAGTCAGCAGGACTGGGAATTGCTTTTTGTGCCAAAGAGGTACTCAAAAAAGAAATACCACATCATGTTGACAAGAGGGATTTTTTAGAAGTTCTTCCTTTGATTAACTTTTTAGAATGAGGGAAAATATGAAGATTATAATTGCACCGGATTCGTTTAAGGAAAGCTTGACGGCTGAAGAGGTAGCTGAAGCAATAAAAAGAGGCTTCCAACAATCAATAGCAAATGTAGAATGTCTCCTCTGTCCCGTTGGTGATGGGGGAGAAGGTACTGTAGATGCTATTAGACATTCTATTGACTTTGAAGAAAAATGGATCCAAGTTACAGGACCTTTTGGACCAAAAGAAGCCATGCGCTATTTTCAAAAAGGGGGACTGGCACTATTTGAAGTTGCTGATTTGGTTGGCCTTGGAAAAATTACGCTAGAGAAACGAAATCCACTTCAAATCCAAACTAGTGGTATTGGAGAGTTGATTCGCCATCTTATTTCTCAAGGGATTAAAGAAATCTATATCGGCGTTGGTGGCACGGCCAGTAATGACGGAGGAATTGGGATCGCTGCTGGATTGGGTTATCGATTTTATGATAGGGATAGAAATGTCTTGTCCGCTTGCGGTCAGTCCTTATTAAACTTAGCTTCTATGTCAACAGAAAATCGCTATGAAATTCCTGAAGATGTTCAAATTCGTATTTTAGCAGATGTCGTGAGTCCCTTATGTGGTCTTCAAGGTGCTACCTACACTTTTGGAAAGCAAAAAGGTTTACATCCTACTATGTTTGCAGTCGTAGATCAGGCAATCCAAGATTTTTATGAAAAAGTCTCACCTGCAACATTGGAAATTAAAGGAGCAGGAGCTGGTGGAGGCATTGCTGGCGGTTTGTGTGCCTTTGCTCAGGCAAATATCGTGTCTGGAATTGCTACCTGCCTGGACTTGATCAACTTTGATAAGAAAGTTTTACATGCTGACTTGGTTGTTGTAGGAGAAGGAAGGTTAGATCGTCAAAGTTTAGTTGGGAAAGCACCAATTGGTGTTGCAAAAAGAACCCCTGTCGGAGTTCCTGTCATTGCTATTTGCGGTAGTCTTGCTGAAGATTTACCTCCCTTACCATTTGAAAATATCAAAGTTGCCTTTTCTATTTTGGAGAAAAGTGAACCTTTAGAAGATAGTCTGAAAAATGCCAGTCTCTATCTGGAGCACACGGCTGCCAATATTGGGCGTTTATTAAGTCTGAGTAAGATTTAGCCAAACCATTTCTTCCAGAAGGATGTTTTGACTGGTTCTTCCTTTTTAACTTCCCAAAGATTTGGAAAAGCAAGTCGAAGGTCCTTTTCTTCTACTTGTACTGGTGCATTGCTATGGATAATCAGGCCAAAAGGAGAAGAAGTATGCTCTTCAGATACAATGGTAGCTTGACTATCAGTTTCTTTAGCTTCTTTTAAGTAGAAAACTTGTTTGTCAAATTCGATAGTTGGTGAAATCTTCACAAATAGTGGTTCTGCTTTTTCCTGAAGGTTTTCTAAAATAGATAAAAAGCCTTTTTCTAGCTGAGGGCTATTTGCCGTATCAATATCTGCATATCCAAGAACTCTTTCCTCAAAGGTACCAAGATAGCGTCTTTGCTCATCTGGATTTAATTTTGGCCCACCATGAGCTTTTTCAAGTAATTGTTTTGATAAATCTGTCATGAAAACAGTATATCATAAAAGTTAGAATAAAACAGACAAAAGAAAGCGATTACTTTATAAAGTTAAGGAAAATTTGCACAAAGATAACGTTTTTTCTTGAAAAAGGAGGGGTTTTAAGGTATTATAGAGGTGTAAAAAATTTAACTCATAAGGAGAGTAAAAAATGTCAATTATTACTGATGTTTACGCTCGCGAAGTCCTAGACTCACGCGGTAACCCAACACTTGAAGTAGAAGTTTACACTGAATCAGGTGCTTTCGGACGTGGTATGGTTCCATCAGGAGCTTCTACTGGTGAACACGAAGCAGTTGAACTTCGCGACGGTGACAAATCTCGTTACGGTGGTCTTGGTACACAAAAAGCTGTTGACAACGTAAACAACATCATTGCTGAAGCTATCATCGGCTACGATGTACGTGACCAACAAGCTATCGACCGTGCTATGATCGCACTTGACGGTACTCCTAACAAAGGTAAATTGGGTGCAAACGCAATCCTTGGTGTGTCTATCGCTGTAGCTCGTGCTGCTGCTGACTACCTTGAAATCCCACTTTATAGCTACCTTGGTGGATTCAACACTAAAGTTCTTCCAACTCCAATGATGAACATCATCAACGGTGGTTCTCACTCTGACGCTCCAATCGCTTTCCAAGAGTTCATGATCTTGCCAGTTGGTGCGCCAACATTCAAAGAAGCTCTTCGTTACGGTGCTGAAATCTTCCACGCTCTTAAGAAAATCCTTAAATCACGTGGTTTGGAAACTGCCGTAGGTGACGAAGGTGGATTCGCTCCTCGTTTCGAAGGAACTGAAGACGGTGTTGAAACTATCCTTGCTGCGATCGAAGCTGCTGGATATGTTCCAGGTAAAGACGTATTTATCGGATTTGACTGTGCTTCATCAGAATTCTACGATAAAGAACGTAAAGTTTACGACTACACTAAATTTGAAGGTGAAGGCGCTGCTGTTCGTACATCTGCAGAACAAATCGACTACCTTGAAGAATTGGTTAACAAATACCCAATCATCACTATCGAAGATGGTATGGATGAAAATGACTGGGATGGTTGGAAAGCTCTTACTGAACGTCTTGGTAAGAAAGTACAACTTGTTGGTGACGACTTCTTCGTAACAAACACTGACTACCTTGCACGTGGTATCCAAGAAGGTGCTGCTAACTCAATCCTTATCAAAGTTAACCAAATCGGTACTCTTACTGAAACTTTTGAAGCTATCGAAATGGCTAAAGAAGCTGGTTACACTGCCGTTGTATCACACCGTTCAGGTGAAACTGAAGATTCAACAATCGCTGACATCGCAGTTGCAACTAACGCAGGACAAATTAAGACTGGTTCACTTTCACGTACAGACCGTATCGCTAAATACAACCAATTGCTTCGCATCGAAGACCAACTTGGTGAAGTAGCTGAATACCGTGGATTGAAATCATTCTATAACCTTAAAAAATAAAATAGTTCAGTGAACTATTTTATCCCGAACCTTGAAATTCAAAAGTTCGGCCGTTGATTTAACAACGTTTCTAGCCCCTCGGATTTTATCCGAAGGGCTATTTTTGTATTTAGGGGGCAAAAAAGGGGCAGAATTTATGGTATAATAGACAAAAATATTTGAATCAGAGAGAAATCATGTCTAAAGAAATTGATATTGAGTATTACCACCAGCTAGCCGTACAAAAGCAGAAGGAGCATCGAAAAGTTTTGGCCAATTTAAAGAAAAAGCCACCAAAAAATCTAGATAAGATAGCCCAGCAGATTCACCAAGAAGTCTTTGCGGAGATTGATTGTACGGCCTGTGCCAACTGTTGCAAGACATTGGGGCCTGACTTTAAAGAAGCGGATATTACACGAATCGCCAAGTACTTTAAGATGAAATTACCTGCTTTTGAAGCAGAGTTTTTGCAAGTAGATGAAGATGGTGATAAGGTTTTTAAATCCATGCCTTGTCCCTTTCTAGGAGGAGATAATCTCTGTTCCATCTATGACGTTCGTCCAAAAGCCTGTCGTGAATTCCCTCATACTGATCGCAAAAAGATCCATCAAATCAACCATTTGACGATTAAGAATACTTTGACCTGTCCAGCAGCCTATCTCTTTGTTGAGAAATTAAAGGATAAGTTATAGAGATTTAAAGGATAAAAAATTTCTAATAATAACTAGAGATATGAAGGGAGTACTCCTGTGCCTAGACTGAAAACAAAAGAGGAGCTAATGCTGGCCTCTAAGGAAAATTATGAAAAACTTAACCTCTTCATCTCCCAACTAAGTGAAGATGAGCTACAGACTCCATTTGATTTTTCAAGAGACCAAAAGAAAAAGGAAGCTCACTGGAATAGAGACAAAAATCTACGGGATGTCCTGATTCATCTTTATGAATGGCAGCAGTTACTTTTGACTTGGGTCCATTCTAATCAAAAGGGTCATGAGAAACCTTTTCTACCTGAGTCTTATAATTGGAAAACTTATGGACAAATGAATGTCGCTTTTTGGAAGAAGCACCAGAAAACTTCTTTAGAAGAAGCGACTAGACTACTAGAGCAATCGCATAAAGAGGTTTTAGAGTTGATAGAAGTTTTTAGCAATGACGAACTCTTTACCAAAGGTGTCTATAAGTGGACAGGAGGGACAAGTCTGGGTTCCTACTTTGTCAGTAGCACCTCCAGCCACTATGATTGGGCTCTGAAAAAACTCAAAGCCCATCAGAGAAATTGTAAGAATAGCTAGTTGAAGTGCTATTGAAATTCACCAAAGGTCCTTCTAAGCTTCGAATAGCTTAATTATCGTCATTTTTGGACAATTCTAGCTCTAGAATTGCATAGATATTTATGAAGTTGGGATATTCGATAGTTAGGATTGTTCTATTCTGAAAGATTTGGGCTGTCAATCTTCTAGAATAGTAGTTTGCCAATGAATTATGTTGAAAGATTCCTTGTTTTATGGTAGTCTAAAGTAAAAGAAAGCCTTATCATTATATTTGTATCTTTAACCTGACTTGGTTTATGTCTAGAAGAGGGATAGATTTTTGGCTACTGCAAATAACAATTATATTTTCACTTGCAAAAATGTATTTCAACTTTACCTAATGTAGAAGAAGGAAATATCATAAAATGCTTATGACTTGTTTGAAAGAGAATGTAAACTAAAAATGGATTCCTTTTGCATTTTAGGAGTAGGTAGATGAGTAATTTAGACTTAATTCGTAAAGCGCATATTATCGTGTGGAGTGCCTATCTATTTTTATCATTAAGAGCCCCAGTAATTAGCAACACTGAGTATTTCTTGCTTATTTTTTTAGCGTTTCTCTATTCGATAGTATCGCTACCTATATATTCAGTGAAGAATAAAATAGTATCCATTTGTCTGGCTATAAACTCAATTCTGTTAATGAGTTTCCCGATTTTAATCAATAAATATTTCCCAGGAAACGTTTCTACTTATATCGTATTAATCAGTAATTTTATCCTAGAGTTTTTAATCTTTAATAAAATTGGTAAAGATTTTGATACTAGATTAGCTAGTGAGTATAGGAAAATCAGTCAGTTTAAAAGTAAGATGTCTCAATCTCCTTGGATAAAATATTTAGAGATTTCTAGTTTTATATTAACTATATTTCCATTTATTCTTCATGGTACAGTTGCTAATCGTGTATTGACTCTTATCTTTTTGATAAAAATTTGTGTAGATACTACGATAAAGATTCTATTAAACAGAATCTTTAAGACAAGTGAGGTAATGAAAAGGAGGATATTTTCTCTTTTTGTACTAGATTTGATTGTTTATTTATTTTTAGGCTATGTTTTAGCAATGCAAAAAGATGGATACCTATTTTCAATTCTACTAATTTTTTCTAATTTCTCACTTCCCTTTATCAGAGAAAAAGAGTTTGAATTATTTAAAAATAAGAAATGAGATAAATATGGTTAAATCTTACTTCTCCTTAAAATTAAATAGTGAAAGGATATCTTATCTAGGTAACAAAGTGCTTTAAACGCAGTCGACGATTACTTATTAGAGAACTATCCTAACCATGCAACGTTAAAGAGGAGAAATCTTATGAAACTCGTATCACCAAATAATTATGTTGCTATTGAGTAAGAAGAGATGAGGTGTCTTGATGGGGATTATCTCTACATAAAGACGGGGAATATTACAGTAAACGTAGTCAATGCTTATTTTATGGGGAATTAAATATGTTTAAACTAAGTGATAAAATCAGAATGGTCTTTGCTCTTTTAGGAGTAAGTTCCATATTGGTTAGTATGTATCTTATACCTTTTATTAAAACTGAGAATAAATTTTGGGAAATGCTTTTATTTATATTAGGTGTATTGCTAATTGGTATTGGGTTACTAAATCCCCCAAAAAATTAAATTTTAGAATAGTATTAGTGAGTAGGTAATCATTTATTGATTGGATTTTTTCATGCTATTGATGAATGGAATGGGATGGGATGGAAAAAGTGACAATAAATTAAGAACAGGATGATAGTATTATGATGCTTATTTTAATTTTGATGGTTGTGGTGTTTCTGTATTATGTAATTACAGAGTATTTTCAGAATAGTTATATCGACTGTATACTATTTCTAACATTGCTGATTTCTCATTTGATATGGGATTACTATTTTTTGCCCATTGAAGTCTTAATAGCATTAAGTGGAGTAAATTTGTTGTCAAGATTTTTCAAAAAAAAGAGAAGTCAATAGATTTGCTAGTGGATTACTAAGATGAAAGGTAAAATTGGAATATTTAAAATGAAACATTTTTTTGCAGGAATTGGTGAGATAAACTTTATAAATTATCTATTGTCTCTATGTGTAGGACTAGCCCCTCTTTTTCATATCTATGTAATAGGCTCTGAAATGAATTTTGTGAAAATAGTATTATCTATTTTGGGAGTCATATTTGTAGGTATTTTAACTATTGCTCGAATTTATAGAAGGTTTTTCTATAATAAAAATAAACTTGACTAGAATAGTATGGGTTAGTTAATCAATTGGAACGATTATTTTTGTTATACTTTACCACTTTTAAGTTTTTACATTAAACAACCGAATGAAGTGAAAGTTCTTTATCCTAGAAAGGAAAACACCAAATTGTCTTACAAATTTCTACTCTTCGACCTCGACCACACTCTTCTTGATTTTGATGCTGCTGAGGATGTGGCTTTGACGCAACTTCTAAAAGAAGAAGGAGTTGCAGATATTCAGGATTATAAAGACTACTATGTTCCTATGAACAAGGCTCTCTGGAAGGACTTAGAGCAAAAGAAAATCAGTAAACAAGAGCTGGTTAACACGCGCTTTTTTCGTTTATTTGTTCACTTTGGACAGGAAAAAGACGGTAGTTTTCTAGCCCAACGTTACCAATTTTACCTCGCACAACAGGGACAAACTCTTTCAGGCGCTCATGAACTCTTAGACAGTCTCATCGAGCGAGATTATGATCTGTATGCTGCGACAAATGGTATTACTGCCATTCAGACAGGGCGTTTGGCTCAATCTGGTCTAGCACCTTATTTCAATCAAGTTTTTATCTCTGAACAGCTACAAACACAAAAGCCTGATGCCCTCTTTTATGAAAAAATCGGTCAGCAGATTACAGGCTTTAGCAAAGAAAAGACGCTGATGATTGGAGACTCTCTAACCGCCGACATTCAAGGTGGCAATAATGCGGGGATAGACACTATCTGGTACAATCCTCATAACCTCGAAAATCACACACAAGCCCAGCCGACTTACGAAGTTCATTCTTACCAAGAGTTGATGCATTGTTTAGATAAACTGTAAAAAGTGGTTTAGACAGCCACTTTTTGCTATAATAGAGGCAGTAAAAATGAAGGAGTCGGCTATGGAACACTCGTCTTGGCATGCTTTGATTAAGGAGCAATTACCTGAGGGTTATTTTAGGAAAATCAATCAGTTTATGGAGCAAGTCTATGCTCAAGGGACTGTTTATCCGCCCAAGGAAAAGGTTTTTCAGGCTCTATTGACAACACCGCTTGAAGATGTTAAGGTGGTGATTCTAGGACAAGACCCCTATCACGGACCAGGTCAAGCGCAGGGCTTGAGTTTTTCTGTTCCTGACTCTATCCCAGCTCCGCCTTCCTTGCAAAATATCTTGAAAGAGTTGTCAGATGATATCGGTGTTAAGAAATCTCATGATTTGACATCTTGGGCTGAGCAAGGAGTCTTGCTTCTCAATGCTTGTTTGACGGTTCCTGCTGGACGGGCCAATGGTCATGCTGGTCAGATATGGGAGCCTTTTACGGATGCTGTGATTCAGGTGGTCAATCAACTAGATAGACCAGTCGTTTTTGTACTCTGGGGAGCTTATGCACGCAAGAAGAAGGTCTTGGTTACCAATCCTCATCACTTGATTATCGAATCAGCCCATCCCAGTCCTTTATCAGTTTATAGAGGATTTTGGGGTTCCAAGCCTTTTTCCAAGGCCAATGCATTCTTAAAAGAGACAGGACAAGAGCCAATCGATTGGCTTAGATAAGGAGAGAATATGCCTCAGTTAGCGACGATTTGCTACATTGATAACGGGAAAGAACTGCTCATGCTTCATCGCAATAAAAAGCCAAATGATGTCCATGCGGGTAAATGGATTGGTGTGGGTGGTAAGCTAGAAAGAGGTGAGACCCCTCAGGAATGCGCGGTGCGTGAAATCCTTGAAGAAACAGGGCTCAAAGCCAAGCCAGTTCTAAAAGGTGTCATCACTTTTCCTGAATTCACACCAGATTTAGACTGGTACACCTATGTTTTTAAGGTGACAGAGTTTGAGGGGGATTTGATTGACTGTAATGAGGGGACGTTAGAATGGGTTCCCTATGACGAGGTTTTGAGCAAGCCGACTTGGGAAGGTGACCATACCTTTGTTGAGTGGCTTTTAGAGGATAAACCCTTCTTTTCAGCCAAGTTTGTTTATGATGGGGATAAATTGTTGGATACCCAAGTTGATTTCTATGAATAAAGGAGAAAGCAGATGCTACTAATCAAAAATGGTCGTGTAATGGATCCCAAGTCTGGTTTGGATCAAGTGTGTGATGTCTTAGTTCAAGATGGGAAAATTGTCAAAATTGCGCCTGAGATCAAAGAAGAAGGAGCAGAAATAATTGATGCTACTGGTCTTGTAGTTGCTCCTGGCTTGGTCGATATTCATGTTCATTTCCGTGAACCTGGTCAGACCCACAAGGAGGATATCCATACTGGTGCCCTAGCAGCCGCTGCAGGTGGTTTTACAACGGTTGTCATGATGGCTAATACTAGTCCAACTATTTCAGATGTGGAGACTTTACAAGAAGTTCTCCAGTCAGCTGCCAAGGAAAAAATCAATGTCAAGACGGTTGCGACCATTACTAAGAATTTTAATGGTCAAGATTTGACTGACTTTAAGGTACTTTTAGCAGCTGGTGCGGTTGGTTTCTCAGACGACGGTATCCCACTTGAAAGTAGTAAAGTTGTCAAGGAAGCCATGGAAGAAGCCAAAAAACTCAATACCTTTATTAGTCTCCATGAGGAAGATCCAGGATTGAACGGTGTTCTTGGCTTTAACGAAAATATTGCTAAAGAACATTTCCATATCTGTGGTGCAACTGGGGTGGCTGAGTATGCTATGATGGCGCGTGATGTCATGATTGCCTATGCAACCAAGGCCCATGTTCATATTCAGCATTTGTCTAAGGAAGAAAGTGTTAAAGTAGTGGAGTTTGCTCAAGGATTGGGAGCGCAAGTAACAGCAGAAGTAGCGCCACAGCATTTCTCTAAGACAGAAGCACTTCTTTTGACTCAAGGTAGCAATGCTAAGATGAATCCGCCGCTTCGTTTGGAATCAGACCGTCGTGCTGTTATCGAAGGTCTTAAATCAGGCGTCATCACAGTTATCGCGACTGACCACGCGCCTCACCATGCGGATGAAAAAAATGTTGAGGATATTACCAAAGCGCCATCTGGTATGACAGGTTTGGAAACATCCCTATCTCTTGGCTTGACCTATCTGGTGGAAGCTGGTGAGTTGAGCTTGATGGAATTACTCGAAAAGATGACATACAACCCAGCCAAGCTTTACAATTTTGAAGCAGGTTACTTGGCTGAGAATGGTCCAGCAGATATCACTATTTTTGATCCTAAGGCTGACTGCCTTGTGGACTCCCATTTTGCTTCGAAAGCGACTAATTCACCCTTTATCGGTGAAACCTTAAAAGGGCAGGTTAAATATACCATCTGTAAGGGACAAATCGTCTATCAAAACTAGGTGGAAGTCTGCTCTGTAAACAAAAAGAATAGAGAGCCTATATGTACCAGACCCATCATTTTAAAGACAAGTTTATCTTATTTTTAAAGATATTTTTCCCTATCCTGATTTATCAATTTGCCAATTATTCTGCCTCCTTTGTTGATACGACTATGACAGGTCAATACAGTACCATGGATTTGGCTGGTGTGTCGATGGCAACCAGTATCTGGAATCCTTTCTTTACCTTCCTAACAGGGATTGTATCGGCCTTGGTGCCTATCATTGGTCACCATCTTGGGCGAGGCAAAAAGGAAGAAGTTGCGTCTGATTTTTACCAATTTATCTATTTGGCTTTGGGACTATCTGTGGTCTTGCTGGGGATAGTACTTTTCTTGGCACCACCAATCTTGAATCATATTGGACTAGAAGCACCAGTGGCGGCAGTAGCAGTTCGTTATCTTTGGTTTTTATCTATCGGCATTATCCCCCTGTTGCTCTTTAGTGTCATTCGCTCCTTGCTGGATTCGCTGGGGTTGACCAAGCTGTCCATGTATCTCATGATTTTGTTGCTTCCTCTCAATAGTGGATTTAATTATCTCTTGATTTTCGGAGCCTTTGGTGTTCCAGAACTGGGAGGTGCTGGTTCTGGTTTAGGTACTTCTTTAGCCTACTGGGTCTTGCTGGGAATTTCTGTTCTGGTTCTATTTAAACAGGAGAAGCTCAAAGCCCTACATCTTGAGAAACGAATTCCATTTAATATGGATAAAATCAAGGAAGGAGTTCGATTGGGTCTGCCTATTGGGGGGACTGTCTTCGCGGAAGTGGCTATCTTTTCCGTGGTTGGTTTGATTATGGCTAAGTTCTCATCCTTGATTATCGCTAGTCACCAGTCAGCTATGAACTTTTCAACTCTCATGTACGCCTTTCCTATGAGTATCTCATCGGCTATGGCTATTGTTGTTTCCTATGAAGTGGGAGCCAAGCGATTTGATGATGCGAAAACCTATATTAGTCTAGGAAGATGGACTGCCCTTATTTTTGCAGGCTTCACCTTATCTTTCCTTTACATTTTTAGGGGAAATGTAGCTAGTCTTTATGGTAACGACCCAGAATTCATCGATTTGACAGCGCGCTTTTTGACTTATAGTCTTTTCTTTCAGTTAGCAGATACCTTTGCGGCACCGCTTCAGGGAATTTTACGAGGTTACAAGGATACGGTGATTCCTTTTTATCTTGGTTTGGTTGGTTATTGGGGAGTAGCAATCCCAGTGGCTATGGTCTTTGATTCCCTAACAGATTTTGGAGCTTATTCTTACTGGATCGGTTTGATTATTAGTCTAATTGTGAGTGGAGCGCTCTACCGTTGGCGTTTAACAGTGATTATGAGGAGATTTGAATCTTTAGTAAAATCTAAATAATTAAAAAGTTTGTGAAAAAATATTCTTAATAAGAAAATCCCTTGTTTTCATGGGGTTTTCTTTTTTATTTTGTGAAATTTCTTTTAGAAAAACTTTGACAGTATTTGCCAAAAACGGTAAAATAGTAAGGTAAGAAGAAACTTAGAAAGGCAAGAAGATGTCAACTTTAGATAAAAATCTTTTGCTAGAGATGTTCCGTAAGATGGAAGAAATCCGTCGTATGGACTTAAAAATTGCGCAATTAGTAAAGAAAGGGAAAGTGCCAGGAATGACGCACTTTTCTGTTGGAGAAGAGGCGGCTAACGTGGGTGCTATGTTGGCTCTCAATCCAGATGATCTGATCACCTCAAACCACCGTGGTCACGGACAAGCTATTGCCAAAGGGATTGACCTCAACGGAATGATGGCTGAAATCCTCGGTAAGTACACTGGAACCTGTAAAGGTAAAGGTGGATCTATGCATATCGCCGACCTTGATGCTGGGAACCTTGGTGCCAATGGTATCGTAGGTGGTGGTATGGGGATTGCTGTCGGTGCAGCTCTTAGTCAGCAAATGCAAAATACTGGAAAAATCGTTGTCTGCTTCTTTGGAGATGGTGCGACCAACGAGGGTGTTTTCCACGAAGCAGTGAACATGGCTTCTATCTGGAACCTGCCAGTCATTTTCTATTGCATTAACAACGGTTATGGAATCTCTGCGGATATCAAGAAAATGACCAATGTAGAACATATTCATCAACGTAGCGCCGCTTATGGAATTCCTGGAATGTTCATCGAAGATGGAAACAATGTTATCGATGTCTATGAAGGATTTAAGAAAGCTGTAGATCATGTTCGTGGTGGTAATGGCCCTGTCTTGATCGAAAGTGTCACTTATCGCTGGCTTGGTCACTCATCATCTGACCCTGGTAAATATCGTACGCGTGAAGAAGTGGAATTGTGGAAACAAAAAGACCCAATCGAAAATCTCCGCAATTACCTTATTGAAAATAACATTGCAAGTGCCGAAGAATTGGAAGAAATCCAAGCGCAAGTAAAGGAAGCAGTAGAAGCTTCTGTTAAATTTGCAGAGGAAAGTCCATTCCCACCGCTTGAATCAGCCTTTGAAGATATTTACGCAGACTAAGGAGAAAGAGATAAAATGGAAACAAAAACAATGTCCTTCCGTGACACCATTATCCTTGCTATGTCTGAGGAAATGCGTCGCGATGAAAATGTATTCTTGATGGGAGAAGATGTCGGTGTCTTTGGAGGAGACTTCGGTACTTCTGTTGGAATGCTTGAAGAATTTGGTCCAGAACGTGTCCGTGACTGTCCGATTTCTGAGGCTGCCATTTCAGGAGCAGCAGCAGGAGCAGCCATGACAGGACTTCGTCCAATCGTCGATATGACCTTCATGGATTTCTCGGTTATTGCCATGGACAATATCGTCAACCAAGCTGCTAAAACACGTTACATGTTTGGTGGTAAAGGTCAGGTTCCAATGACTGTTCGTTGTGCAGCTGGTAACGGAGTTGGTTCTGCAGCCCAGCACTCACAATCTCTAGAGTCTTGGTTTACTCATATCCCTGGACTTAAGGTTGTGGCTCCAGGTACACCTGCTGACATGAAAGGACTGCTTAAGTCTTCTATCCGTGATAACAACCCAGTTATTATTCTTGAGTACAAGTCAGAATTTAACCAAAAAGGGGAAGTGCCAGTTGATCCAGACTACACGATTCCACTTGGAGTTGGGGAAATCAAACGCGAAGGAACGGATGTAACAGTTGTTACTTATGGAAAAATGCTTCGCCGTGTGGTTCAAGCTGCTGAAGAATTAGCAGAAGAAGGAATTTCTGTTGAAATTGTGGACCCACGTACCCTTGTTCCGCTTGATAAGGACATTATCATTAACTCAGTTAAGAAGACTGGTAAGGTTGTTCTAGTTAACGATGCCCACAAGACAAGTGGCTATATCGGTGAAATTTCAGCTATTATTTCAGAATCAGAAGCATTTGACTATCTAGATGCACCAATCCGCCGTTGTGCAGGAGAAGATGTGCCAATGCCTTATGCACAAAACCTAGAAAATGCAATGATTCCAACAGTTGAAAGCATCAAAGATGCCATCCGTAAAACATATAACAAAGAATAGAATTACATAAGATAAGTTATGTAAAATAATTGTTGTTTTTAACTTTAGTAACTTAAGATATGTTTTGTATCTAAGTTGTTTGTAAAGTTGCGACATGAGAGAGTCGAATCAATAATATTCGACGAATGAATTAGTAAGTCTACTAGGTTGACCGCCTAATAGCGGCAACCGTAGCAACTTGAGATACGTGTTGTATCCAAGTTGCTTGTAGAGTTGAATTTGAGCGGAGGTCTGCGAAAAAAAGATAGATTTCCTTGTGTTCATCGAGCACATCGTCAATCTCCTATTTTTTTATTGCCCTCTGCGTCCTTAATATCTTATATTCGAACACGGGCTAAAGTCTGTGTGAAAAAGATAAACTTTCCTAGAAACTAAAGTTTCTTTGTCAAGTTTCCTATTTTCACTTTGACTTATGATGCCCTTAATATCTTAGTATAGAATTGGAGAGGTCATGGCTGATGACAAGCTAAGAGCGACTCCTGCAGCTAGAAAGTTAGCGGATGATCTAGGGATCAACCTCTACGACGTGTCTGGCTCAGGTGCAAACGGTCGTGTCCACAAAGAAGACGTGGAAACTTATAAAGACACAAACGTGGTTCGCATTTCGCCACTTGCAAAACGAATTGCCCTCGAACATAACATTGCTTGGCAAGAAATCCAAGGAACGGGTCATCGTGGTAAAATCATGAAGAAGGATGTTTTGGCCTTGCTTCCTGAAAATATCGAAAACGATACCATCAAGTCTCCTGCTCAGATTGAAAAAGTGGAAGAAGTTCCTGATAACGTAACACCATACGGTGAAATCGAGCGTATTCCAATGACACCAATGCGTAAGGTTATTGCTCAACGTATGGTTGAATCTTACCTAACTGCTCCAACCTTCACCCTCAACTATGAAGTTGATATGACGGAAATGTTGGCTCTTCGTAAGAAGGTGCTTGAACCAATCATGGAAACAACTGGGAAGAAGACTACTGTAACAGACCTTCTTTCACTTGCAGTTGTTAAGACTCTTATGAAACACCCATACATCAACGCTTCATTGACAGAAGATGGCAAGACCATTATCACTCACAACTATGTCAATCTTGCCATGGCAGTTGGGATGGATAATGGATTGATGACACCTGTTGTTTACAATGCTGAGAAGATGAGTCTTTCAGAACTGGTTGTTGCCTTCAAGGATGTCATCGGTCGTACCTTGGATGGTAAATTAGCTCCAAGTGAACTGCAAAATTCAACATTCACAATCAGTAACTTGGGAATGTTTGGCGTTCAGTCCTTTGGTCCTATCATTAACCAACCCAACTCAGCTATCCTTGGTGTGAGCTCGACAATCGAGAAGCCAGTTGTCGTCAATGGTGAAATTGTTATTCGCCCTATCATGAGTCTTGGTTTAACAATTGACCACCGTGTCGTAGATGGTATGGTTGGTGCTAAGTTTATGAAGGATTTGAAAGAGTTGATTGAAAACCCAATCTCAATGTTGATTTAAGAGCAAGAGTATTCATTTTTAAGATATAGATAAAGGAAGGAAGACATGGCCTTAGAAGTAATTATGCCAAAAGCTGGCGTGGATATGACAGAAGGACAAATCGTCCAATGGAATAAGAAAGTCGGAGAATTTGTAAAAGAAGGAGAAATCCTTTTGGAAATCATGACTGATAAAGTCAGTATGGAATTGGAAGCTGAAGAAGATGGTTACTTGATTGCTATCCTTAAAGGAGATGGGGAAACAGTCCCTGTAACGGAAGTTATCGGTTACCTTGGTGAAGAAGGGGAAAATATCCCAACAGCTGGAGCCGCAGCGCCAGAAGCTATCCCAGCACCTGCAACAAGTACCTCAAACGATGATGGTAAGAGCGATGATGCTTTTGATATCGTTGTGATTGGTGGAGGCCCTGCTGGATACGTAGCAGCCATTAAAGCTGCACAACTCGGTGGTAAGGTTGCCCTCGTTGAGAAATCTGAACTTGGTGGAACCTGCTTAAACCGTGGATGTATTCCAACCAAGACCTACCTTCATAACGCTGAAATCATTGAGAACATCGGTCATGCAGCAAATCGTGGTATCGTGATTGAAAATCCTAACTTCACTGTAGATATGGACAAACTCCTTGAAACCAAGTCTAAGGTTGTCAATACTCTTGTTGGTGGTGTTGCAGGACTTCTTCGTAGCTACGGAGTTACTGTTCATAAGGGTATCGGTACTATTACTAAAGACAAGAACGTCTTGGTAAATGGTTCTGAATTGCTTGAAACCAAGAAAATCATCCTTGCTGGTGGTTCAAAAGTCAGCAAGATTAACGTTCCTGGTATGGAATCTCCACTTGTGATGACAAGTGATGACATTCTTGAAATGAACGAAGTTCCAGAAAGTCTTGTTATCATCGGTGGTGGGGTTGTTGGTATTGAACTTGGTCAGGCCTTCATGACATTTGGTTCAAAAGTAACTGTTATCGAAATGATGGACCGTATCGTGCCAGCTATGGATGCAGAAGTGTCTAAGAACCTTCGCTTGATCCTTGAACGTAAAGGAATGACCATCTTGACTGGTACTAAACTGCAAGAAATCATTGAGGAAAATGGTCAACTTCGTATCAAGGTTGAAGGAAAAGATGATATCATCGCAAGCAAAGCTCTCCTTTCAATCGGTCGTGTTCCAGATCTTGAAGGTATTGGAGAGGTTGAGTTTGAATTGGATCGTGGTCGTATCAAGGTCAACGAATACATGGAGACTTCTGTTCCAGGTATCTACGGATCAGGTGATATTAATGGTACTAAGATGTTAGCGCACGCAGCCTTCCGTATGGGTGAAGTTGCCGCTGAAAACGCTCTTAAAGGAAATCATGCTGTTGCCAAATTGAATTTGACTCCTGCAGCCATCTACACTCTCCCTGAAGTAGCAGCAGTAGGGTTGACAGAAGAACAAGCCCGTGAGAAGTACGATGTAGCCATCGGTAAGTTCAACTTTGCTGCTAATGGTCGTGCCATTGCATCGGATGCTGCTCAAGGTTTCGTAAAAGTCATTGCAGATAAGAAATACGGAGAAATCCTTGGTGTTCATATTATCGGTCCTGCAGCTGCAGAATTGATTAACGAGGCATCAAGCATTATCGAAATGGAAATCACTGTTGAAGAAATGCTGAAGACTATCCACGGACACCCAACCTACTCTGAAGTGATGTACGAAGCATTTGCGGATGTTCTAGGAATGGCTATCCATTCACCTAAGAAAAAATAAAAGAAAGATAGATTAGACTGGAAGGTTATTCCAGTCTCTATCGTATAAAGGGATATCATGAAATATATTATCAATCATTCAAACGACACTGCTTTTAATATCGCCTTGGAAGAATATGCCTTTAAACATCTTTTGGATGAGGATCAAATCTTCCTACTTTGGATTAACAAGCCATCTATCATTGTTGGTCGTCACCAGAATACCATCGAAGAAATCAACCGTGATTATGTTCGAGAAAATGGTATTGAGGTGGTCCGCCGTATCAGCGGTGGTGGAGCTGTTTACCACGATTTAAATAACCTCAACTACACGATCATTTCAAAAGAAGATGAAAACAAGGCTTTTGACTTTAAGAGCTTCTCAACTCCGGTTATCAATACCCTGGCTCAACTTGGGGTTAAAGCTGAGTTCACAGGTCGTAATGACCTTGAGATTGATGGAAAGAAGTTCTGTGGCAATGCCCAAGCCTATATCAACGGCCGCATCATGCACCACGGTTGCTTGCTCTTTGACGTTGATTTGTCAGTCCTAGCAAATGCCCTCAAGGTTTCAAAGGATAAATTCGAATCAAAAGGTGTCAAATCCGTACGTGCTCGTGTAACCAATATTATCAATGAATTACCAGAAAAAATCACAGTCGAAGAATTCCGTGATTTACTCTTGGAATACATGAAAAAAGAGTACCCAGAGATGACTGAATACGTTTTTTCTGAGGAAGAATTAGCTGAAATTAACCGTATCAAGGATACCAAGTTTGGAACTTGGGACTGGAACTACGGTAAATCACCTGAATTTAACGTCCGTCGTGGAACAAAATTCACTAGTGGTAAGGTGGAGGTCTTTGCTAATGTTCTCGAATCAAAAATCCAAGACATCAAGATTTACGGTGACTTCTTTGGTATTGAAGACGTTGCTGCAGTAGAAGATGTCCTTCGTGGGGTGAAATACGAACGCGAAGATGTCCTTAAGGCGCTAGAAACCATTGATATCACACGCTACTTCGCTGGTATTAGCCGTGAAGAAATCGCTGAAGCGGTAGTTGGATAAATCAAAAAGAAGTTGGTTGTAGGACCAGCTTCTTTTCTTGATATATACTTTACATAATTTTTGTTATGTATAACTATAAACTATCCAAGGCATTCTTTTGTTCATCATTAACGATATGGGTATAGAGGTCAGTGACTTGTGTACTGGCATGTCCTAGCTGATGGCTGACCAAAACTTGCGATTTAGTCGCATCATAAAGCCTAGTTGCTAGGGTATGGCGCAGTTTGTGGGGGGTTACACGAACTTTGAAGTCTTCAGAGTATTTAGCAACCATTTTTTCAACGCTGGAAGCATCGATACGATTAGGAACACCTCTGTAGAGAGTCAAAAAAAGGGCTGTATCTGTTTTTTCTGTCTTATAGCGTTGATTTCGAATAGCAAGATAATTCTCTAAATAAGGCTTAGCAAAAGCAGCAACATTGACCGAGTCACGTTTGCCACCTTTTCGAGTGACATCGATAACCATCATTTTGAGGTTGAGATCCCTTAAATCCAGATTAACAGCTTCAGATAAGCGGACACCAGACGCCAAGAGAAGGGCAATAATGGCCAAATCACGTTCTTTATTTTTGTTGAATGATGAGAGAGCGCGATTTGAAAGTTGTTGTGGGTACTCTTGGTCAATATAAGTCAGAAAACCTTCTGTTTCATCACCTAAAAAGAGTTTTTGCTTGATGTTTTCAGCTCTGGCAGCAAGTGTTTCTTTCTTTTTCTTTGTTGAAACTTTCTTCATTACATTACGATAAAAATAAGGTTCTCCCTGATCGTTTTCAACTTCCTCGGTCAGATACTTGTAAAGACTAGAAAGTGCCGACAAGGTCCGATTGATAGTTGTCTGTGAGACACCTTGCTTTGTTGTATTAGCATTCAGTAAAGGACGTTCACGTAGATAAAGGATAAAGGCTTCCATGTCTTTCTTAGACATATTTTCCAAGACAGATAAAGGAATATCATCCATTTTATCAGCGTTTGAAATACCAGACTCCAAAACCCAGCTGAAAAATCGATCATATTCCTTGAGGTATTCGTACAAGGTTGTAAAACTGTAAGGAACAGCAAGCTTAGATTGGTAGTATTCAAGAACATACCAGGGCATGATTTGTTTTAGTTTGTCGATTCGTTCCAGTAAAATCTCACGTTTCATGTATTTTCTCCGTAAATAAGTCTACTAGTAGTATAGCATAGACTTATTTATTTTTCAAGAAAATTATAGTTTTTCGGAAAGATGATATAGAGATTTTTAAAAAAGACTTAGACCTGTGTTAAACGAACAAAATAACTAAAAATTTTTTTTTGGAACAAAAATAGCTAAATTTGCGTAAAATGGATCTAAATCTTTGAAGTTTCTATTGTGAATCATTAGCTAGTGCTTTTTCTAATTTCCAAATACTAAACCAGAATGAAATAGTCAACAGAATAAGGAAAATAAAAAAGAGATTATCAGTAACGAAACTTCTGTTCATTCTACATAACTGAAGAGCTATATAAGGAGCTATGAGATACAAAATACATTGTATAATTGCTATTGTTTTCTTTTTCATGATTTTAATCTTACTGTACAGATTTGATACAGTAAACTCCTTTCTAGCTTTATGCTTTATCATTTCTAACTTAATTATAGTCTTATTTTTAAGAAAGTTCAATTAGTTATATGTGAAATGCCTCATCAGTAAAAAATAACCGTTCTCATTGCTGAGAATCGGTTTTCTAATATATTTAAGTTTTTACATAATATAAATTATGTAAAAACTACAGCAACAAATCCTTGACTTTACCAATTTCACTTTTTGGAATAACTAGGTGAATCATATCCCCGAGATACATTCTGGTTGAGCCGTTAACTGTTTGGCTCTTGCCATTATGAACTTGGGTTGTGATGAGGATATTATGTGGTAAGTTGAGTTCATGTACTTGTTTTCCTGCTATTTTATCCGAAACAGGGATTTCAATGAGAGTGACTTCTCCTTCATCTGACGCTTCTTCAGGTAGCATTTTTTCCAACATAGCTTCATAGACTGGCGCACCCTTGAGTAGATCCATGATGATGTAGGCGACTAAGGTTACTAAGCCAAGTGGCATGAGGTTGCGAATATCTCCTACCATTTCAGTAACAAGTATCATAGCAGTTAAGGGAGCCTTAGATATCGCTCCAAAATAGCCACTCATTCCTAGAATGACAAATATAGGAAACTGCTCTTGACTGACAAGCCCAAGATTGACACAAATAACACCAACTAGAGCACCAAGTAAGGAGCCAAGCGCCAAAATTGGTAGGAAAATACCTCCTGGAAGGCCACTTCCATAGCTAATCATGCTCCAAACAAAGCGAATTAAAAAGTAAGCTAATAGAACTTGGAAACTAAAATCTTGCTCAGTTAAGGAAAGAACCAGCTGATTTCCACCACCAAGGATTTGTGGTAAGAATATTCCGACTGGTATGATGAGAATGAAAGCCAGAATTGGATAATAAGCTCTATCCAAACGGATTTTTTGCCCAAGCCAGTCATAAATTCTACCGACATTGAGTACAGCCTTCTCATAGAGAAAACCAGATAGTCCAAGAAAAACTCCCATAAGGAGGTAAATCCAATACTGGTCTAGGGTCATGAGTGGGATATTGTCTGGCATATCCAGTACGGGTGTTAGGCCAAATATGAGTAAAGAGACAAAGTTTGCTACGAGACTGGCTGCTAGAGTTGAGACCCAGAAAAAGCGCGAAAAATGGTGATAAACTTCTTCTACCACAAAGAGGAGGCCTGCTATTGGTGCATTAAAGGCTGCAGCTAGACCAGCGGCAGCTCCACTAGCAATCAAGGAGCGTTCCTCAACTGGACTGGATTTGAGCCATTTGGCAATTCCTTTACCACCGACTGCTCCAAGTTGGATACTTGGCCCTTCACGCCCCAGCATGAGTCCACTGGCAATAGCAAGAATTCCTAGAATATATTTTTTCCAAAGAACGCCCCACCAGTTGAGAGTCATCAAGCCCTTTAATTCGGCTTCGACTTGAGGAATTCCTGAGCCTTTGATATCTTTTTCTGAACGTGTCAGTTTAGCACTGATCCAGCAGATGAGTATGTAAAATAAAACCAGTATAAAAAGATTGCGCACTAGGTGCGCTTGATCTTGATAAAGTCCTTGTATCAGGTGGAATCCTTTTTCAATTAAGAAACGAAAGGATCCAACGATGATCCCAACGATAAGACCGACGATGATTCCTCGTCCAACTTGGGATAATATGGTACTCGAGGCAAAGGCAAATTCTTTCTTGGAGCTGAGTGTTTCTGACTGTTCCTCCATAATCATTCCTTCTAACTTAACTTTCTTTTTCTCCTAAAACCAGTGATTTAACGGGTTCAAAACTTGTTCGGTGAATTGGGGTAACTCCTAGTTTTTCGAGTCCTTCCAGGTGTTTAGCTGTTCCATAACCAGCATTAGTAGCAAAATCATAGCCAGAGAACTGCTGATCATATTCCTTCATCAATTCATCACGTGTCACCTTGGCTACTATAGAAGCTGCTGCAATTGAAAGGGAATTGGCATCTCCTTTGATGATAGATGTTTGTGAAATTGGCAAATCCAGTTTCATGGCATCTATCAAAAGGTGCTCAGGTTGAGAACTGAGCTGAGAGATTGCTTTCTGCATGGCCAGTTTGGTTGCTTCATAGATATTGACTTGGTCGATGACCTGATTATCCATGATACCAATGCCGATTGACAAAGCTTGATTCTGAACGGCTTGGAAAATCTCCAGATGTTTCTTTTTGGGGATCTTCTTGCTATCGTTGAGGCCTTTAATCTTACAATTTTTAGGTAAAATAACAGCTGCAGCGACTACAGGACCAGCTAGTGGACCACGGCCGACCTCGTCAACACCAGCAATTAAGGTCAATCCTTGCTTATAAAGTTCTTTTTCATAGGAAAGCATGGATTCCAAGCGAATATCCTCATCCAATTCTGCCTGAATGGCTTTTTTACGCTTGCTTATTTCCTTTTGAACTCCAGAACGATTATCCTTTTCAAGCTCTAAAAAAATAGGGCTTTCTAACTCCTTGACCGTTGCAAGGAGTTCTTTGATTTCTTTAATCGTCGCCATCGAGGTCTTCCAATGTATCTAAGGTATAGTTACCGAGTTTGCCATCACGGACTTCCTTCACGAAGAGACTGTAAAAACGGTCATAGTCGTCACGGAAACCAAGGGCACGGGTCATATCCATAATAATAACAGGCGCTTCTTCCTCAATTTTCATTTGTTTGAAGCGTTCAGCCAGCTTTTCTGGATAATGTTCTTTGAAATAATTGATACCAAAAATGGTCACCTCATCCATAGGAAGCAACTGGTCTTTAATAGCTCCCGTTAAGGCCAACTTAAGGGCAACAGTTTCATCTTCAAACTTAGGCCAAAGAATCCCTGGCGTGTCTAGGATTTCAAGATCTTTATTGGTTTTGAGCCATTGTTGCCCTTTGGTAACACCTGGTTTATTGCCGACAACGGCAATCTTCTTACCAGCCAAACGGTTCATAAGCGTTGATTTACCAGCATTTGGAATCCCAATAATCATGGTACGCAAGGTTTCAATCTTGATACCACGTTCTTTCTGACGAGCAATCTTATCAGCCATGAGCTTCTTGGCAGCATCGGTTACAACTTTTACAGTTACTTGCTCTTTGGAGTTGATAGCTAGCGTCTGGATTCCTTGTGATTCAAAATACTGACGCCATTCTTTGGTCATTGCTGGATCAGCCAAGTCCGCCTTGTTTAAAATCAAGAGTTTTGGTTTGTCACCAACAATCTTGGTTAACATAGGATTTTGACTAGATAAAGGTAAGCGTGCATCCACCAAAATCGTCACAAAATCAACAAATTTTAAATTTTCCTGCACCTGTCGACGAGCCTTAGACATGTGACCAGGAAACCATTGAATAGTAGCCATTGAGTTTTTTCCTTTCGTATCAAGAGTTTAGAGTTCCTATTTTATTATCGTTTGAACATAGAAAATTTTAAAATGAATGATGTCCAAACAGTTCTTGTTTTATGACATAGAAATCTAATTTATATTATATCATGACTTCTTTATTTTGTCCGCTCTTGTTTCCAGATTATACTAATTCAAAATTAAAGTCTATCATTTTATTGAAGTCTTACTTAAGACATAGTTTAATTCAAGCATATCCTTTGAAATTCAATATCTATTATAGCTATTACTTCATATTAGGGAGAACTAATACTCTTCGAAATCTCTTCAAACCACGTCAACTTCCATCTGCAACCTCAAAACAGAGTTTTGAGCTGACTTTGTCAGTCTTATCTACAACCTCAAAGCAGTGCTTTGAGCAACCTACGGCTAGCTTTCTAGTTTGCTCTTTGATTTTCATTGAGTATAAGAGTGGAATTTTATGAGTTTTTGGGATTTTTAGGTATAAAACGCTAACCATTCAAAAACCACACAATGTTTCTTTCAGCTTCATTGAGTATAAAACTGAAATCACTGTGTGGTTTTATTTTGAATCTAGTTTTTGTCCATCATCATATTAAATAGCAATTTGTTATATTCATTTAAACAAAGGATTAAAGAAACCATCAGTTGCTTTCAACAAGGCTTTAAACACTTTTTCTTTGAGTGTAACAGTATGTGAGAAATCACCCGATTTCTTTAAATCTTCCTCAACCGCTTTGACAAAGATATCCTTCAATTGTGTATAGTTGGTAATTTGTTTACCGTTAATTTCAATAGCAGTAAATCCTTGCTCTGCTTTAGCTTTAATATCGTGATACCAATGTTTCTTCCAGTCTTCTAGGTTTGAGAATTGGTTGTCTGAAACCTTTTTAATAATGAAATCATCACCCAATCTACCCTGGTTTTGTTTATCAGCTTCACCTTGGTATTTGCTAGATACATATCCGATAAATCCATTTTCATAGCCAAAGTAACCCCACATACGGAAGGCATTATGCTTGAATGATAATGAACCTGGAGCACCTTTGCTTGTATTACCACCATAAATACCAGCCATCATTTGAACATTAACATATGCTGAATTAGGCGTGAAGTCCTCTGGTCGGAACACACCATTACCCGGATTGTTATGTTTGGTCATTAAATTATTATCAACCAAATCATCAATACTTGCCAATGATTTAGTTTTCTCTCCGTCATTTAGGTCACGAACTTTATCCCATTGGTGTGGAGCAGTTAAATTATTTAAGCCATCAACATGTCTATCGACTCTGTCAATTTTCTTGAACCACTTGCTATTATCACCATTTAATTTTGGAATTACAGCATCTGCTTCAACATAATCCAACATCATTAACGCTTCATTGTAGTTCTTCATGTAGCGATCAATATCTTCACGAGTTTGAAGCTTATCAGGGTTATAATTGTACCATTGATTACCATCATTTTCACGATGATAAGCCATATTCAAACCTAAAGCGCCATATTCACCGTTTCCTGTCGATTTATCAGGTGTCTGTAACATACCTTGCGCATAGGCTTCGACGTCTGTACCTTGACGGTGTCTATGACCACCGAAGTAAAGCATTCTATCATTAACGTGTGTTGTTTCGTGAGTAAAGGCTGAAATACCAAACGGACTAATCATATTTGTTCCCATGAAATAAACTTGGTCATTATTATTAGGATCTGGGAAAATAGATGCCATAGCTCCCATATTCCAGTTGGTATTATGGAATTTCCAAGTTGGTCCATATAATTCACGAATAGGTGCAATTGGTTTATTGTTCTTATCATAACCCATACGATTTACACCTTCAACGTTATGATAGTTTTGGTTATCCCAAACAGGTGTCGGAACCCTATTTTGACTCTTGAGTAATTGGTCACGTACACTTGGCAATGCTAAACGTGACCAGAAATCAAGGTAAGTTTGTTGACCTTTCGCAACATTATCAATCTCTTTCTTAAATTCATTTCTAGCTTCTTCTGTATACTTACCATATTTCTCAAAAGAGCTATAAGCCATTGTATTGTAAGTTGAAATCAAGAACATATGTGCATTCTTAAGAGTTAATAGAGGTAGGATCATACGATTATGAACACCATTGTTCAAACCATCAAATGCACGATGACGTTTGTTAGCAAAATCAGGATTCGTTGTTTGAGGTTCTGATACATATACATTCTTAGCCGCATGGATAAACCAATCATTTAAATCAGTATCGTTAGTAAAGAGACGCATGTTGTAATCTAAGAAGCCATGTAATTCAGCTTTACCAATAGTTCCACCAATCATATCACGATAAGCATCCAAAGTTCTGTCGCCCTTGATATTTCGCTCGCTTGATCCAATTCGAATCAAGAAATCAAGAAGGTCAACTGACTTACCATAAAAGTCAGGTTTAAACATCATCAAGTTCTTGATAGTCATATCCCCATACTTGATATCATAGTAACGATTAAGGTAAGTAAGAGCCATCACGATTTTAGCTTTATTTTCATCCACCTTCTTAACAAGTGCTTTCATAGCCGCTTCGTCACTATTTAATTGATGGTCAGCATTTTCAATCAAAGATTTGACCAATTTATCAAGATTAGCTTTCGTTTCAGCAAAACTTTCTTCGAGATAAAGGTCTCGGATATAACCGTTTTTACGTTCCTCTGTATTTTCTTCAGCTCTATCCCGATTACCCATCAAGGCACGTACTTCAGGAGAAATTAATTCAACAGTCGCTAACCTACCTTTAATGTCTTGAATCAATTGATTACGATTTTTATCAACCATGTTTGGTGTATAAACAATGTCACCCAATCCATCGATACTATACTCACGAACTTGCGCTACTTTAGACTCTTTTTGATGAACAGCTTTGATTTCTTTAGTCTTATCTGCATAGTGAATCATCACATGATCAATATCTGATAAATCCGTTACAAATTGTCCGTCTTTCATTCCTGTAACTGATAACACTTCTTTTGTCAACAAGTTTGAACCTTCAGTTAGTTTATTACCTTGGTTAACAATCCACTCTTTGTTGTAGAACGGTTGAAGCTTTTCAATGTTACGATATGCTAAATCACGTTCGGATTTGTAGTCTTGAGTTGTCTTATACTCATCTTCTTTTCTTGTTAAACGATTTAAGCGGTTGACTATAGGTTCGTTGATTTCGTATTTATCTGCGGATATGCCTGTAGCTTCAATTTTAGATTTTGCCTCTTCTTCAGAAATAGGTTTAATACGATTTTTATCTTTTGAACGCTGGTAGCTAGAATTCCCATCACTGACACCTACTACAACGTAATTTCGTTTCACATTATTTCCTGTCCAATAGCCATCATCATAATCAATATCACTAGAACCATAGAAAATTTCACCATTAGATACTTTCATCATGGAAACTGAATCTTCAACGGAACCGTGATGCTTCATGCTTCCTACAACACCACCATTTTCAATTGGTTTAGCTACATTAATGGTTCCTTTTGCTACTGATTTCTTAATCGCACCATCACGACTTACAGCACCGTTATCCCCACCGTTTTGTGAACTATAAGCAATTCCCGCAGCTTTTGCCTTATCACCGACAAGATTAGCATCCACATATGCTTTTTCTACTAAACCTTTCCAGTTTTCACCAACGATACCGGTCAAGTATTGTCCACCATCACCGACAGCAGTTACGTTACCGATAAAGGCCACATTTCTGAGTGTACCTTGGTTATCAATCTTATCAATAAATCCAGATACCCAGTTTCTACCTAATACGTTACCAGTCACTTTGACATCTTCGATTTTAGCGCCACCTTTAATAGTGTCGGCAATCGGTGCAATACGGTCCGCCCAAGGCATATTGATATTTACATTCCCCAGATTTACTTTGGTTACTGTACCACCGATAATATTCTTGAATAACGGACGCTCCGTGTTATGGATGGTATAATGTTTCCCCTCCACACTTTTTAATGTACCTTTAAAATCACCATCAACATACCATTTCTTAGGTGTTGGTACATTCGTTGCATTCAAATCGGCACCGATTTTAAATGTACCATTTTTATCAGCATTCATAGCATCTACTAAATCTTTAAAATTATAGTAAACATTATCAACCTTAGGACGAGGTTTTTCAATGTAATGAATGTATTCATTTCTAGTTTTAGATGGGTCAACATGTTGAATCAAATCTTGGGCAGTTGCTGTAATTTTATAAAGTTCTTTTTCTTTTTCAGTCACCAACTCAATCTTATCAACTGCTAAACGTGTTACTTTATTATCACGACTAGTGATTCTTAAGTACATTTTCTTCACATCTTCATCTGAAGGTTTTTCAGTCATGAAATCACTAGGTGTTTCAGTACCATCGTCATTTACCTTCACTAAATTAGTAGATGCGATATTTTTAATTTCAACTTTTTTCAACTCTAAACGTAAAGGTTTTTCATCCAATTTAGACGTTTCATCACCTTCACCACGGTTGTAAGTCATTGTTGTTGCAATTTTATAATCTTTAAATAAATCCAAACCTTGAATAGCATCTGTCAATTTTTCTTTAGACAAATCAACTCGCTTAACAACAGTGTCCCCATCTTTAATCTCAGCTATAATGCTCTTGATTTCAGCATTACCTGTATTTTCAAGAGTGTAATCCAATTTAGCTGAACGAGCCATCGCATCTTCTGTTACCTTATCCAAAGTCAAAGTTGGTGCAACTTTTGTAGTATATTCAGGTAACACTTGTTGAACCTCAGGTTCTCCCTTTTCAGTGACTACAGCTTCAGGTAATTCTTGCTGAACCTCAGGTTCTCCCTTTTCAGTGACTACAGCTTCAGGTAAATCTTGTTGAACTGCAGGTTCGCCTTTTTCAGTGACTATTGCTTCAGGTAAATCTTGTTGAACCTCAGGTTCCCCTTTTTCAGTTACAACAGCTTCAGGTAAATCTTGTTGAACCTCAGGTTTGCCCTTTTCAGTGACTACATATGCTGGCAATTCTGGTTGAACCTCAGGTTCTCCTTTTTTAGTTACAACAGCTGCTGGTAATTCTGCTTGAACCTCAGGTTTGCCCTTTTCAGTTACAACAGCTGCTGGTAATTCTGCTTGAACCTCAGATTCCCCTTTTTCAGTGACTACGGCTTCTGGTAATGCTGTTTGAACTGCAGGTTCGCCTTTTTCAGTGACTATTGCTTCAGGTAAATCTTGTTGAACTGCAGGTTCCCCTTTTTCAGTTACAACAGCTTCAGGTAAATCTTGTTGAACCTCAGGTTCCCCTTTTTCAGTTACAACAGCTTCAGGTAAATCTTGTTGAACCTCAGGTTCTCCTTTTTCAGTTACAACAGCTTCTGATAAAGCTGGTTGAACCTCAGGTTCTCCTTTTTTAGTTACAACAGCTTCTGGTAAAGCTGGTTGAACCTCAGGTTTGCCCTTTTCAGTGACTACATATGCTGGTAATTCTGCTTGAACCTCAGATTCCCCTTTTTCAGTGACTACGGCTTCTGGTAATGCTGTTTGAACTGCAGGTTCCCCTTTTTCAGTTACAACAGCTTCTGGTAATTCTGCTTGAACTGCAGGCTCACCTTTGTCTGTCACAACAGCTTCTGGTAAAGCTGGTTGAACCTCAGGTTTGCCCTTTTCAGTGACTACATATGCTGGTAATTCTGGTTGAACCTCAGGTTCTCCTTTCTCTGCTACAACTTTGGGTTGCTCAACTGGCGAAACAGTTGATGCTGGAGAAACCGACGAAACAGTTCTCTCATCAAGTTCCAAGTAACCAACATATCTATAACCAGAAATTTGCAATACACCATCACGTCCAGACTCATGGATGTTAGCATTCAAATTAAGTGCTGAAGTAGTTGATAGTGTAACTAAGCCTGTCGCCCCTACAATCAAAAATGTAGCTATTTTTTTATTTCTCTTATCTTTTGTAATAACTACAACAAGACTACCGATGGTCAATAAACCAAATACAGTCATAATAGATTGTGATTGACCAGTATTTGGTAGTGCGTCTTTCTCATAAACCAAAGCATATGATTCTTTTGAGTCGTCAGGTCTACCTTGTTTGAGCTGATCACGTTCAGTTTGTGTCAAATTACTATAATCCAAGTAGTGATAAGTCGATGCACCAACAATTGACGGAGCGAATAAAAGACTTCCCAAGAATACTGAGCCAACAATACCTTTTATTTTCCTAATGGAAAATTTATCTTTTTTTAATAATGACAATTGTAATCCTCTACCTTTACTTTTAATTTCCTAATAGCAAACACTATTTTTTATTCTCAAAAATTGAACTTCTAAAATCATTCGTTTGATCGAGATAAGCTTTATATATTGCCTGTTTAAGTTTATGAACTCTACTTCTTTCTGGATATATATTCACAAGATAATCCTCAGCATCTTCATTGACAGCAGTAGTCATCATTCTTTGAAGCACATTTATATTTGTTATTGTCACTCTATCTTTTCTGAACCAATCTCCATTTGGGTTAATGAAGCTAATGCTCATTAATTTATTAAATTTAGCTATTCGCTCATTATACATTGCTTTTTTGAAATCAATCCATGATTTATATTCATTATTAAACACTTTCTTAAGCACTAAATCATCAGTTACATTACCGATTTTTTTACCATATGATGTAATAACGTCACCATTTGCTTTTGCTTCTTCTGCGTATTGATTAGAAATATATGGTACCATTCCATCTTTAAAACCTTTTGCAGCTAACAACTCGAACGCCATACGACGTCCCATTAAATCACCAGGAGTTCCTTTATCATTACTTAGAGCAGAATATATTGGTGAAAATAGTTTAATTGTATAATAGCCATTTCGTTTAAAGGTATTATCATTGTCATTTTCATATCCTCTTCTTGTAATAACATCATTTTCAATTAGACTATTAAATGTCGTTAATTTGCTAAGTTCACTATCATTTAAGTAACGAATAACATTAGTTGCATATACTTTACTTCCGTCTGGATCCCGTTCAAATTTATTTTCTATTCTTCTCAATAACTCATTTTTCTTAGAAATATCCAAGTTAACAACTGCATTACCTTCTAGATATTCTAGCATATAAATTACATCAAACAGATTATGCATATATTTTTGCAAGTCTTCTGCATTATTAAATCGTTTTGTAGGATCTTTTACCTGAAGTCTAGTTGGATCTTCTGAATCTTCATACTTCAATATAGAGTTAATCGTAATAGTAGGATCATTTGGATGATCAGGAGCTTGTAACAATCCTTTAGCATAAAACTCTGGTCCAAGTCCATTTCGTCTTCCATATCCTCCAAGATAAATTTCTCTATCTGAGTTATGTGTCATTTCATGTGTATAAGTTACCGCACCATCTTTATCAAGCATACGATATGCCATATAATAGAATGCATCCCCTGTAGCATAGGCTCCATTAGAATTATGAACAACATTATTTCCCGCTGGTCCGAAGAAATGTTTTATCGCTGGATGATTAGTTTCAAAATTAGCTTGGTATGTATCTTTATCTACTTTTTCATCTGTACCAAATCTAAATGCATCATAGACTAGAACACTTCTATACAATTTTGATTTATTTTTATCATCTAATATTTTATACCAATAATCATAGTGATCTCTAAATCTAGCAGCCGCTTCTTTAGCTTTTGTTTCAACATAATCATTTAAATTAGTTCCTGCTGGATGTTCTTTACTTCTATATCTATCATAAGCTCCAAATCCTATAGTCGAAATGTTCGCAATCATAAACACCGATTTTTCAGGTAATGTTAATAGCGGCAAGACCATACTTGGGTATTTCCAAGATTGGCTAGTTAATCTATCATATACTCCAATTGAATATGGACTACCAGCTATTGATTGCTTATCATTTACCTCTTTAATTGTAGATTTTTCTTCTACTATATAGGCTTTAGTTTGTTCTTTAAACCACTCGTTATTGGTTTTATCTGGCACGAATGCTTTTCTATATTTTTCCAAAGCATCAAATAAATTATTAGTTTTATAATTTTTCGCTAATAAAACGTTATAAGTTATAACATTATTTTTCGCTAGTAAATTATTATATCCAGATTTACCTAGTTCGATAACATTATCTAACGCTGAACTATTTGATTTACCGAAGAAATCCAAGTGGTACATAACTAAATCTTTCGCTTTTGTATCACCATATTTGAAATTGTACCAACGTTCTAAATATGTTAATCCTAGAAGTAAAGCTTCCTTATTATTTTTAATTTTTTCGATTACATAATTATCTATTACCTTATTGTTATTTTCCGCTATTGCAGCATCTGCAGTAAGAAGTTTTGTCAAACTATCTTTCAAATTATTTTTTGTGGTATCGAATTGTTCTTCTAAATATAGTTCTGTTAAACTAACATCATTAGAAACATCTAATGCTTTTCTTATTGCCTCTGATTTATATTGTACACTATTTAATGCTGGTAATACTTCATCTAAAATATTATTATAATTGCGAAGTAATGTATTTGGTGTATAAATTAAATTTGTACCGTCTATTCTATACTCTGCTACATTTGAAAAATCACTTTGATAATTTACATTAAGTTTCTCTGATGTATTGTCCGCGTAGTATAGTAATAGTTTATTTATACTTGATTTGTATTTGTTAATATCACTAATTACTTCATTATCTTTCAATGGAACCACTGACAATAATTCTTTATTATAAAGATTACTACTTGACTCTATTAAATTTCCGTACTTAACTATTGTTTCTCTATTGTAGAACGGTAATAGTTTTTCTATATTTTTATATACTTTTTCTTTAGATGAAACGGCATTCTCAAGATTTTTATAGTCAGTTACATATCTAGAAGAGAAATTAAAGTCTTCTGTTTTAATAGTATTTTTAGATACAAAAGCAGCTTTTTTCTCTTTAATCTGTGCATCTTCTAATACTTCTCCTCTTTGAACATCAGAATCCTTAGTTAAGATTTCATCATCTTCTTGTACTACGTTTACAACCTTATTATTTTTGTTGCTATATACATGATTTGCTTTCATGTCAGTGAAATCTTTTCCAGTTATTGCATTACCGTTCGTAACATTAACATCGCTTAGCACATTAGATAGTTGACCAGATTTTTCTAATCCGCCTACTGGGTCCCAAAGATTACCAACTACTCCACCAACGTTTGCAAAACGTTGCACATTATTAAGATTTCCTTCAGCATAACTATTACTAATTAGCGCACTATCTTCTACTGCACCAACTATTCCACCAATAGATTGATCCCCTTTAGTTGCGTTTGATGCTAAATCAATTGATGCGAACGACTTATCTATTAATCCTCTCGAACCAGAAAGTTTACCTACTAAACCTCCGATTTGATAACTAGCAACTGTGTTATATGTATTAGTTATTCTACCTGTATAGCTACTGTTAGAAATAGTAGAATTATTAACTTGTGATACTAATCCCCCTATTCCATGTTCCCCAGCTATTGCTCCATCAGCATGAACATTACTAATTACAGTTCCATTTCTCGCTTCTTTTGCAAGTGTTGCAGCATCTTCTTTTGCTGAAATATTGGCATCTTTTAGTGAAAGATTTTCTACTGTAGCACCATTTAATCCTCCAAATAATGGTTTTTTCAAATTATAAATAGCATAATATTTCTCATTATTTGTACCTACTAATGTTCCACGGAATTCATTTTTCACATAACTTTCTTGACCATCTGGAAGTTCAAGTTCACGAGCATCCATAGTTGCACCTAAACGGAATGTGCCATTAGGAGTGTTATTCATTGCATCTACTAAATTTTTAAATGATGTATAGACACCAGTTTCACTTTGCTGAGTTTTTGGTAAATAGTATGTATAATTTTCTAGTACATTATTATTTTCATGTTGTATCAGATTATTTACACTTGCTACTATTTTATAAACAGCTCTATTATCTTTATTAGCATTAGTAATGCTTGTAACTGGTAGCATCACATCTTTAAAATTCTCTGATTTAACTTTCATGAAGTAATTTTGTGGAGCATTTGGCACAGAATCTAATGAAGTAACATGACGATACTTATCACCTTCTTTAGAATATAGTTCAACAGAAGTTATATTTCTAAGTTCCAATTTCTTAATAACTTCTTCTTTAATATCGTCTTTTTTCTCATCTTTATGACGATAAAGTTTATCGTATACTGGTGGAATTTCATTACCTGCTATAATACTCTTAATCCACGCTAATTGTGTAGGAGATAAAATCAATCCGCCTGAGCGATTTTGTGCTCCATTTTGGTGGACACCAATGACTTCACCATTAGCATTAAATATTCCTCCACCACTCATACCAGGATTTCCACCTTGATATTGAACACCGTAGGTGTTATTCGCATATTCTTGTTCCATTTCTACCCTAGCATCTTTTAAGTGCGTATATTTCCCACCTGGATATCCATGAACATTTAGTTTGTCATTAAGATTTACTTTAGTATAATTTTTAACTAATTCTACATGTTCTCTGTCAGTTGTTGTAGGTAGCTTAATCACTGCTAAATCATAGATAAATCCTTTTGGATAATCTTGTTTATTATAAAAATGGATATCATTAGCAGTAAATCTTCCTTTTCGCCCATCGGGAGTTACCCATTCATATGTATTTTTGGTTTCATCCCCTATGAACTTACCTGTAGTATTATCAGAAGAACTGCTAATAAAATTATGAGCTACTGTTAAAAGTACATTTGGTGCAATAAATGTGGCTGAACCTACTGCTGGCTGAGTATTTGAATTAGTAACAAAATTCATATTAATTAATGCACTAGATTTTTTCTGAATACTCATTTCTTCTGGTGTATTAGTATTTTCATTATTTGGTTTAGTCTCTTCTGTACTTGGTTGTTCAATACTTCCAGAATACTCTCTAGTTGGCTCTACTTTCTCCGGCTCTACTATTGCTCCGGCTTGTACTCCTGTGTACTCTCTTGGCGATTCGACTTTTTCTGGTTCTACTATTGCTCCAGCTTGTATCCCTGTGTATTCAGGTAGCGGTGCAACCTGCTCTGGCTCGACTATTGTTCCAGACTGGGTGCTGGTATATTCTGGTTTTTCAGCTGTCTCAGGGGCTACAACAGCTCCCGATTGCTCACCTGTATATTCTGGTAAGGAAGCATGGGTCTCTGGTTCGACGATGGCACTAGACTGAGTCCCCTTGTACTCTGGTTGTGGAGTTACTTTTTCTGGTTCTACTATTGCTCCAGCTTGTACTCCTGTGTATTCTGGAAGTGGAGCTACTTGCTCTGGTTCTACTATTACTCCAGACTGGGTGCCGGTATATTCTGGTTTTTCAGCTGTCTCAGGGGCTACAACAGCTCCTGATTGCTCACCTGTATATTCTGATAAGGAAGCATGGGTCTCTGGTTCGACGATGGCACTAGACTGAGTCCCCTTGTACTCTGGTTGTGGAGTTACTTTTTCTGGTTCTACTAAAGCTCCAGCTTGTATACCCGTATATTCTGGAAGTGGAGCTACTTGCTCTGGTTCACCTTTATCACTTACTACAGCTTCTGGTAAGGCAGGCTGGACTGCTGGTTTGTCTTTATCTGTTACAACTGCTTTTGGCAATTCAGGTTGAACTTCTGGGGTGCCTTTGTTGGTTACTACAGCTTCTGGCAATTCAGGTTGAACTTCTGGGGTGCCTTTGTTGGTTACTACAGCTTCTGGTAAAGCTGGTTGAACTGCTGACTTTCAGAAAGCTCTGGTTGAATTGCAGGTTCACCTTTGTTGGTTATAACTGCTTCAGGTAACGCAGGTTGAACTGCTGGTTCGCCTTTATCTATTACAACTGCTTTTGGCAATTCAGGTTGAACTTCTGGGGTGCCTTTGTCTGTTATCAAAGCTCCAGCTTGTACATCCTTATGTTCTGCTAATTGTGATTGAGAATTTGAAGATTGTTTCTCTTCTTTTCTTGGATTGGTTAATTCTGCAGAGAGAGGTTTTTCAACTGCTTGAACTTCTGTCGGCTTAGTTGAAGAAACAGATGTTTGTTCCTGCATAGCTTGTACTTTTGATGGATTCTCTACAAAATTTGGTGTAACATTATAATCTACCTTTTGTTGATTTGTTGGACTAGATATTGATTTCTCTTGATTATTTACTTTAGATTCAGAAGTTATTTTTCCCTCTTTGATATATCCAATATAAGTGTAACCTGAAATATCTTTAGGAAGAGGTAATTTTTCTCCTGAGATTAATTCATAGTCAGTATTGTAATTCAGTAAGAGATTATTTTCTAAAGCATGAGCTGAAACTAAGACACCATTTCCTATTCCTGCAACCAATACTAAATGTAATACTGTTTTATTCTTAACTTTTTTCTTAGAAACGGCAAAAATTAAAATTCCCATAGCAGCTAAGCTAGCACCAGCAACCAAGGTTTGCATATCATTCTTGCTTCCAGTATTAGGTAAGTCTCCCAGTTGATTTTGGGAATTCAATTTATAAACAAGATAATAAGTCTCATCATCATTATCCATGTATGTCGGAATATCATAGACAAGCTGCTTCTTTTCATCTGATGATAGCTCTGACTCTGTCACATATTTATAGTGAACACCTTTAGTCTCTTGAGCCTCTACAGATGAACTACCTAATACAGACATAAAAAATAAACTTGAAATCGTTGCAGATACAAGTCCTACTGATAATTTTCTAAATGAAAAACGCTGCTGTTTTTCACCAAAATACTTTTCCATTATTCCTCCTTGAAATAAAATTTAAAAATATGTAAGGTAAACTTTATTATATTAGCTTGTTATCTTACAAAAAGGTAATACACTTCAATTATACTCTTAATTTACAAAAAAGTCTTAAAATTAAGTTGCGCTTTCATACTTTGTTTTATATATAAAATACGAAAGAGCAGGGGTTGCCATTTCCTATTTTCTCTTTTTGGATAAAATGTAACCTACCATGAAATTTCCACGGTAGGTGTTACTTATATTAGCAATCGTTCTAAAAATGGTTTGAGGCAGTTGAGGAGAATTCCTTCTATCCAGCTTTCTTGTGCTGAGGAGAGATGATCTGTCTGGAGACTTTCTTTTAGAAAATCTCGGACTTGTTCTGGTGCGATTTCAAACTCAAAGGCTTTCATTTTATAGAAAAAGTCGAGCAGATGGTCGGATAGGTATTCAGTTGAAAAGGGGACTTCTCCACTTTTTCGATATTCTAATAAGAGTCGAGCAAATCGGGATTTTTCTTCAGGAAGCTCACGAAAATAGGAATTGAGGAGCCAGGTCTGCTTCTGCTTTCTTTCAATTGGATCCTGACTAGCAATTCGTTGGTCTTTTTCCAACTCTTTTTGGTATTGTCTGGCCTTGATAGCCCGTTCTGTTCGATTTTTACCAAAAAGAATTTTCTCCCACTTGCGTTCTTCTTGGGTTAGGGTTTCTGTAAAGCCAAAGTAATCTTGATAAGCACGCTCTGCTGGGCCCATGGCTAGAACTAGATTGTCTGCATACTGCTTGGCGATTTTATCCCTCTTCTTGCGCTCTTTCTCTGCCTGGATACGGAGTTCTTGTTCGTAGTCAATTTTCTCCTTGCCTAGCTTGACAAGGTAGAGTTGGTCATCTGGTTTCCCAAGTAAAAAGGGTTTGATACACTTTTCAAGGACTTCCTCCATACGAGCCTTCTTCTTGGGTTCTGCCTTGGTCCAACTTCCTCCTTGAAAGACTTCTAGGAAGAGCTGGTAGTCTTTCTCAGGTGAGAACTGATTGCCACGATTGGGTTTAAAAACACCTTTTTCCCAGAGCCACTTTAGAAGTCGCTCGTCAAAGTCACTTTTATTGACCTTGATTTTTTCCTTTTTCTGGGCTTTTCTGGTCAGATTTTCAACCTTTCTGAGTAGTTTTTCTTCCTCTTCCAATTGCTGGTCAAGGGACAATCGGTGAAAATGACGAACACAGTCGCTACCAATCGGAAAGAGACGTTGGCCTGTGACACCATTAAAGAGTTCGTAGGCGTACTTGATGGCATTCCCACAGACACAATTGCTACGGCCGATACCGTTAAAAATCAAGGAAACTTCATTCCATTCCTTGGTAGCTTGTTCCCAAGTATCAGCTTTTGAAGCCTGTAAAACCGCATCGTGCAGGGATTTTCTAACTGGAAGTGTCATGAGGTCTCCTTTCTAATACTCAATGAAAATCAAAGAGCAAACTAGGAAGCTAGCCGCAGGTTGCTCAAAACACTGTTTTGAGGTTGCAGATAAGACTGACGAAGTCAATGAGCATATCTACAGTAAGCTGAAGCTGACGTGGTTTGAATTTAATTTTCGAAGAGTATAAATTATACTTTTACAACTTGAACCTCGTCTTTACCGAGTAAAATCAAGTATTTGTCAATATTTTCAATCGAATAGGCTCGAGATAAAGCCTCTCCGTATAGGGCTAACTGACCACGATAACGGTCTATGAGTTGACTTGGTTCATCATAGCGGTCTGTCTTATAGTCGAACAGAACAATTCTGTCCTCGTAAAGCAGATAGCCATCAAGGATACCACGGACAACAAAGTCTTCCTGACTCTTTTGGTCTCGTTTGAGCATGGAGAAAGGTTGCTCGCGATAAAGATGGTCGGTATTAGAGATAATTTCCTGACCGAGTGCTGTGTCAAAGAATGCAAGAATTTTAGCAAGATTGATCTTGTCTCTGACAGCTGGGCTGGTTTGAACTTGTTTGAGAGTTTCTGTCAGGCTAGCAAGCGTTGGTCGCTGGCTGAGGTCAATTCTCTGCATGAGTTCGTGGGTAGCACTACCAATCTCAGCTCCTGTTACCTTTTCTTTGGTTGAAAAATCTGGCAAATCAAAGCTGATTTTCTTGTCTACTGACTGACCTTGACCTGCAATCTCGACACCTTCCATATCCATAACGGGTTCGTAGAATTTCTTGATTTGACTTGGGGTTTGAACACTAGGAAGTTCAATGGCTGCACGGTAAAGAGTATTGTAAACTTCCACCTCTTTCAGCATTTCCAGAGCTTCTTTAATGGTTTCAGACTGACGATTGTCTGCTTGGGAGCTATCTTGTAGAGGGCTCTTGTTTTCCAACTCTCCGATAGCTTCTCTAGTCAGCTGATCTTCACCAACAAAACGATAGCTAAAGTTAAGATGATCCTTGGTAAATACTTTACTGATAGCCCAAATCCAATCTTGGAAATTCTTGGCTTGAAGTCTAGTGTTGCTATTTAGTTTTCCATTTTTAGCTGCTGGGTATTCCTTGGCTTCCAACTTTTCGCGAGAACCCTTGCCGACAAGGTAGAGCTTTTTCTTAGCTCGAGTCATAGCAACATACAGTAGACGCATTTGCTCAGAATAGCTTGCCAGCTGTAATTCTTCTTCGTTCTGTCTATAGGTCAGACTAGGAATGGAGAGTTTGATGGTTTTTGGATAGTGATCTTCCACTGCTCCTGTCTCCATTTTGGCAATATATTTGACACCTAGACCGTTTTTACGACTGAGAATGACCTCTGACATGCTGTCTTGCTTGTTAAAGTCTTGATCCATATTGAGGATAAAAACGTAAGGAAACTCTAACCCTTTACTCTTGTGGATGGTCATGAGCTCTACTGCATCTTTTGGCGGTGCGACGGCAACGCTTGCAAGATCGTGCTGGGCTTCTAAGACTTGATCAATCATACGAATAAAACGCGACAAGCCTTTGAAATTGCTCTTTTCAAATTGATCAGCACGCAGTGCTAGGGCATAGAGATTAGCCTGTCTAGCAAGACCATTTGGCAAAGCCCCCACATAATCATAATAAAAACGGTCGTTATAAATCTTCCAAATCAGGTCATAGAGGGAGTGGATTTTGGAATACAAGCGCCAAGAAGCCAAGATATCCATGAATTGGTTTAGTTTCTCAGCTAGGGCCCTGTGAATCAATCCTTTTTGGCTGCTTGCCAGTTTTTGAGCATTTACTAGTTTCTCATAGAGATTTTCGTGGACTTTATCCTCTGCTTTCTGAAGGGACAAACGTGCTAACTCATCCTCGTCAAAACCAAACATTGGAGACTTCATAAAGGCAACCAAGGCATAGTCTTGCAGGGGATTATGAATGACACGAAGGGTGTCTAGCATGACTTGCACTTCTAGGGATTGGAGATAATTGTTTTGCTCTCCGTCAGTTTTGACAGGAATTCCGTATTCAGACAGAGCGAGGAGAATCTGGTCATTACGACTGCGGCTGGAGGTCAAAAGGGCAATTTCTTTAAAGGAAACACCTTTCTCCTGATGGAGTTTAAGAATTTCCTTGATAACTAAGCGCATTTCGCCTGTTAGTTTCGTTTCTGCCTGACCCTCTTCTTCCTCACTTGTATCGTCCTTGTCATAGAGGAGAAATTCTGCCTTGTTTTCTGGATTAGGAGTCAGCTTGGTATTGGCAAAAACAAGTTGGTGCATGCTGTCATAGTTGATTTCGCCGACCTCTTGGTCCATGAGACGTTCAAAGACATCATTGGTTGCTGACAGCACTTCTGAACTACTACGGAAATTTTCCTTGAGGAGAATCAGCTTGCCTTCTTGGGGATTTTGCGCATAGCGTTGGAATTTTTCATTAAAAATCTGAGGGTCTGCCTGACGGAAACGATAGATGGACTGCTTGATATCTCCCACCATAAAGCGATTGTGGCTATTTGAAAGTAATTCCAGCATTCGTTCTTGAATATGATTGGTATCCTGATACTCATCGACCATGACTTCGTGGAAGCGATCCTGATAAGTCTCACGGACTTGCGGGAATTTCTCTAAAATCTCAATGGTATAATGGCTAATATCAGCGAATTCAAAGGCATTTTCCTGACGTTTACGCTGACGATAAGATTCTACAAAATCACTCATGAATGCTTGGAAGGTTTTAGCTAGTTCCCATGTGTCTTTATGATAACGTTCTTGATAGTAGAGAATCGTTATCTGGTCTGCTAGTTGTCCTAGTTTAGCAAACTGGGCCTTTCTCTCTTCGTTGTAGGCATCGGCCAGTGGCTTCAAATCAGACTTACGACTAGCATTAGTCAGGGCCCGGCCGTTTTTCTCTTTCGAAATTGCTACAACACGCGCAAGCACTGCTTGATAAGACTGATTATCGGACTCTTGATTCAAGGAGCCAATTTCATCCAGAATCAACTGAACATTTTCTAAATAAGCAGCCTTTGCAAACTCCTTGGCATCGTTATCCAGATGATAACGGAAAAAGCTTTCCAAATCCCAAAGGGCTTGCTGGATTTGCTCAGTCAGTTTTTCTTTTTCACTGGTAAAATCAGCCTCTTCAAAACCTTTGAGGAAAGATTCACTCAGCCACTTTTGAGGGTTGCTGGTGGATTGGAGGAAGTCATAAATTTTATAGACTTGCTGGCGCAGACCACGTTCATCTTTTCCACGTCCAGCAAAGTTTTTCAGCAAATGACTAAAGGTCTCTTTCTGTTTACCTTGGTAATGGGCTTCAAAGACCTCATGAAAGACTTCGTTTTTTAGAAGAAGTTGCTCGCTTTGGTTTTGTAAAATACGGAAATTAGGCGCAATATCAAGTAGATAACCGTGTTTGCCAAGGAATTTTTGTGTGAAGGAATCCATGGTTCCGATGGCAGCGTTGGGTAGGTCTGCCAACTGGCGACCCAAGTGTTGTTTGAGGTCAACATCGCTACTTTCTTGGATTTGTTGGCTTATTTTTTTCTCCAAACGTTCTTTAAGCTCTGTGGCAGCCTTAACGGTAAAGGTTGAGATAAAGAGTTGAGAAATTTCGACACCACGCGCTAACTGATCCAGAATGCGCTCGGCCATGACAAAGGTCTTCCCAGAACCAGCCGAAGCTGAAACGAGGATATTCTGACCAGAAGTGTAGATAGCTTCTATTTGTTCGGCAGTTTTCTTTTGTTCCTTGCTCGAATGAGCTTCTGCTTCTTGCAATTTTTTAATTTCCTCCTCAGTTAAAAAGGGAATGGGCTTCATCGATTCAACTCCTCTCTTATTTTTTCAAACCAAGCTTGTTTGAGTTTTTCTCCGACCAGACGCTTGCCGTCAGCCAAGTCCAACTTTTCTAGAAAACGGGCTTGACCCAGGTGGTAATTGGCTTCAAATCCTGTAATAGCCTGATGTTGCTGGACATATGGGGCAATGCTTCTGCCATTTTCAGTATAAGGGTTAATGGCGAACTGGCCTGCTAAAATCTTCTCAGCTGCTTTCTTGTAAAGTTGGGCATTGTAGTCCAGTAGGAGCTGGAATTCCTCATCTGTCAGCTGATTAACCTTGTTTTTGTTATAAAATTCGCCTAAATAACTGCTTTCTTTTTCTAAAAAGAGGCCTTGGTATTTCATTGACTTGCTAGCTTCTACTACTGCACCTGCTAGACTTTTAACGGCCATCAGAGATTGGATAGGCTCAGCCATTTCCAAGTACATAGCGCCGAAAAAGTTCTCCTCCCCTTCTCTTTTTAAGGCAGCTAGATAAGTTGGCAACTGGGAATTGAGGCCATTAAAGAAATGAGGAAACTGGAACTGAGTTAGACTGGATTTGTAGTCTACCACTCCTATCGCCCCATCAGCTTTCAAACGGTCAATGCGGTCAACCTTACCTCGTACAAAGACACTGCGCCCATTATCCAATTGAATAAAGGCTTGCTCTTTACCGCCGAAGTTCGCTTCCTCTTTGATGGTTTCGATGGCTGGATTGTGTCGGAGAATATGTCCAGTTGTCCGTGCAACATCAAGCAAAACTTCCTTGGTAAACTGGGCTTCCAAACTTTCCTGATAAATAGCCTCAAATTCCCGTTCTTGACTGGTTTCTTGGATAGCTTGTTCTAAACGTTTGTCAAAGGAATCTTCGTCAGGCAACTGCAAGGCGCGTTCAAAGATACGGTGCAAGAAATTTCCGTGACTGCGGGCATCAGGACGTAGACGTAATTCCTCTTGCAAGCCTAAAACGTAGCGGAGGAAATAACTGTATTGGTTTCGGTAAAACTCCGTCAAACCAGACGTAGACAGGTAAAATTCCTTGTCAGCTGGATAGAGAGCTTGTAAGGTGTCTTTAGCCAACTGCTTGCTGCTTGGACTGGTTGGGAGGGATGGATTTTCCAGACCTTGCTGGTCTAGTTTTTTACCCATGACACGTGCCAGAACCTTAATAAATGTCAAATCTTGCTCAGTATCACTCATCTCGCCCTGCTGGTGATAGGCAACCAGACTAGACAAAAGACTGTGATAGGATCCCATATCTTCCTTAGACAGCCCTTTGTGATTCATCCTTTTCTCTTTTCGACTAAATCCAAAATGGACCAACTCTTGAAGATAAGCTGATTCCTTGCTTTCACTTTCGTTAAAAAGGCTTGGAGCCGACAAAACCAACTGCTTACGCGCAGAATTGATCAAGGAAAGCATGGTATAGCGATTTTTCTTGAGATTTTCACTGCTGGCAATCAGCAATTGTGCCCCTTCCTCTGTCGCTTGGTTTAGGTTTTGCCTTTCTTCATCTGTCAAAAGACTGGTATTTTGCGCAATTTTTGGTAAATGATCCTGAGTCAATCCAATGGCGTAGACAAAGTCAGCAGTCAGTGGTGCAATCAAATCGTAACTCTGCACCAGAACAGTGTCTACTGTTGCTGGAATGGTGCGATACTGAGATAGACTCATCCCAGAATAAAGCAAGGCAAGGAAGTCTTCTAGATTAACTTGCGAACCAGCAAAAACGGTCGCAAATTGTTCTAAAACATGACAGAAAGCCTTCCAAACTTCGGCCTGTCTTTCATGTTCAAGAGCTTCCATAGTAGCTGTCAAATCTTGCAGTTGCTTGGTGACAGCTCCTTCTTTTAGAAAGCTATTCCATTTTTGTAGGAGATTTTCAGCCTTTTGTTTTCGACTGGCAAAGAGGGTTTCAAGAGGTGTTAAAATACGCAGACGAAGAGCATTTAAACGTTCCAGATTAAATTTTCCATGGTGGGATTTGGTAAAGGTTTGCTGAAAGGCTGGCAAGCCATTGATACCAAGATATCGGAGATATTGCTCATAAGCATCAATATCAGCTTGACTAAGGTCGGTATACAAACCTGTTCTAAGAAGGTTTATCAAATCCTCCTGACGGAAACGATAGCGTTTCAAAGCTAAAATAGACTCGACAAACTGTGTCAAGGGATGGTGGGCCATGGATTCGCTTCTACCAAGATAGAAAGGAATCTGATACTGGTCAAAAATGGTTTTCAGCGATAACTGGTAAGAAGCTACATCGCCCAAGAGAATACGAAAATGCTTGTAACTCAGATTTGAGTTCTCGTGCAATTTCTGACGAATGCTACGGGCTACTAGCTCCAACTCCTCCTTTTGCGTCAAACAAGACCAGATTTGTAAGTTTTCACGGTCCTTCTCATCGACATCCAATGTTAATTCTGAAAAGTCATAAGAAGACTCCAGCAAACGAGAGACCTTGTCAAAACTATCTATCTTTTCATGAGTTTGAGAACAATCCAGAGCAGGAGTTTGGTATTTAGAGGCTAGATGATGGAGAAACTCCACACTGGCTTGGTAGAGATTGCCTTCGCTAAAAGCGCTAGTATAGGCTTTCTTACTAGCATAGGCTCCAATGACAATCTCAACACCCTTACCATGAAGTAGGTCCACAATTCGCTCTTCCTCAGCAGAAAAACGGGTAAATCCATCAATGACCAAGGCGATTTGAGTAAAATCACTGCTAACTTTGTCATTCTCAATAGCCTCAATCAAGTGGGATAACTGACTTCCTTGAGCCAACTGGCCTTGATTGAGATAAGCAGTTACTTTCTCAAAAATCAAGAGCAAATCAGCTCTCTTATCCTCATCAGTCAAACTCTCCAAGTCCAAAAAACTCATCTGAGCTTTGGTCATCTCGTGGTAAAGCTCAATCAACTGCTGGATAAACTGAGGATCCTGCTTGATGGCGCCGTATACTCGTAAGTCTTTGGAATCAAGTTCGGCAAGGCATTTGTAAAAGGCCATCCCAAGACCAATATCATCAAGACTGGTCTTGGCAGGCAAATCATTCAAAATCAGGTAACGAGCCATTTGCGCAAAGCGCGTGACGGTAATCGCAAAAGAAGCCTGCTGGGACAAGCATTCCAGCACGGCGCGTTCCTTTTCAAAAGAAAGAGAGTTTGGGGCAATGTAGAAGACCCGCTTGCTAGCAGCAACTAACTCCTCCGCTTCTCTTGTTAGAATTTCTGTCAAAGAAGTCCGAATATCAGTATAAAGTAATTTCATCTCTGCCTCGTTGGAATTTTTCATTACCTTTTATTATACCATGATTAGCCCGAAGATTCCTCCTCCTTTCCTCTAAAGTGTGCTATAATAATACCAAAAGAAAAAGAAGGAAGTCTTATGATTAAACTACTAGCCTTGGATATGGACGGAACCCTCCTCAATGAAGCCAAGGAAATCCCACAAGCTCATATTACTGCTATTCACCAAGCTATTGAAAAAGGTGTCAAACTAGTTCTCTGTACGGGGCGCCCGCTTTTCGGCGTCCTCCCCTACTATAAAAAACTGGGGCTGGACCTCCAGAATGAGTATGTCATTGTCAATAACGGTTGCTCAACCCACCAGACAAGTGATTGGAGTCTGGTTGATTGGCAAGAACTCAGTCCAGCAGATATCGAGTACCTCTATGACCTAGCTGAAAAAAGTGATGTTCAGTTGACTCTTTTTGATGAGGAGCATTATTTTGTCCTCGGTGGCAAGCCTAATGAAATTGTTCAAAATGATGCCAAGCTGGTCTTTTCGGACCTGACTGAAATTTCTCTTGAGGAAGCGACTAGTGGTAAGTATCGTATGTTCCAAGGTATGTTTTTAGGAACAAAAGAACAAACAGACGATTTTGAGCAGTGTTTTGCTGAGGAACTCTGCCAACTATTTAGTGGAGTTCGTTCGCAGCCTGTCATTTATGAAGCTATGCCACTTGGTACGACCAAGGCTACTGCTCTTTCTCGACTAGCAAATATTTTGAAGATTGATTCCTCAGAAATCATGGCCATGGGCGATGCTAATAACGATATCGAAATGCTCCAGTTTGCAGGACTTGGGATTGCAATGGGAAATGCCAGCGATTATGTCAAATCCCTTGCGGATGCCGTTACAGCAAGCAACGAAGAAGACGGCGTTGCGCGTGCCATTGAGAAATATATTTTATAATTAAGAAGCCCAGTTCATATCAACTGGGTTTTGATATTTAAGAATTCCTAAAACTTTAGAAACTCTTTAGAAATGCTTGAGCTTTCTTTGATTTCTATGCTTTATACTAAAGTTAACAAAATAAATCAAAAGGAGAGAATCATGAAAACAGTACTCGACATTCATGGATTGTCCAAAAACTTTGACAAACAAGCTATTCTTCAGGATCTTCGTCTAACGATAAGAGAGGGAGATATTTATGGACTTATTGGGAAGAATGGAGCTGGGAAAACTACCTTGATAAAAATCATTACGCAACTACTGTTTGCAGATAAAGGGACTGTTTCCCTCTTCTCTAGCCAAACGGAAAATGAGTGGACCAAGGCTCTATCTAGAGTAGGTTCAGTGATCGAATCACCTGTAGCTCATAATCACTTAACAGCCTATCAAAATCTGAAATATTACTGTATGATTCGTCATATTCCAAATGCTGATCAAGTCATTCGAGAAACGCTGGACTATGTAGGTTTGCCAGATACAGGTAAAAAAGTCTTTCGTGATTTCTCTCTAGGAATGAAGCAAAGACTTGGTATCGCCATTGCCCTTTTATCCAAACCAGACTTCCTAATTTTAGATGAACCTATCAACGGTCTCGACCCAATAGGTATCAAAGAATTTCGACTAATGATTCAACGACTAAATCAAGAAAAAGGGATAACCATTCTCATCTCTAGCCATATCTTGTCAGAACTCTACCTCGTAGCTAATCGTTTTGGTATTTTAGATCAAGGCAAGATTATCCGTGAAATCAGCAAAGCTGAATTTGAAACACTAAGTGAGGATTATATTGTACTTAAGACAGCTGACCAAGAGAAAGCTTGTCAAGTATTGAAAGAACAAATCCAGCTCCAGTTCAAGGTTGTTAATCCAGAAAATGAAATTCATATCTTTGGTCAGGAACAAGATGTCAAGCAGATTCTTAAGGAATTAACCTTGGCAGATGTTGCGATTGACGAGATTTACTATGCCCGTCAAAACCTAGAAGAATACTTCACTCAATTGGTCCAATAGGAGGAAAATCATGATACATACCATTCAAGCAGACTTTTACCGTCTTTTCCGTTCCAAAGGATTCTGGATTACAGAATTTATTCTCTTTACTCTCATGCTAATGGGAGCAAGTATAGGAGCCACGGGCCATCTGATGGCAATCCAGACAGAAGAGCCAGACATTCCAACCCATGGTTGGGACGGTGTACAAGCCCTGATTAACGCATCTAGTCAAGGTTCAAATCTCGTTTTTCTCTGCATCATCCTAGCCTGCCTCGTTCTTGGAGTTGATTTAATCGGCAAACTCTATAAAAATAATTTAACAGTGGGTGTTTCTCGTACAGAGTTTTTCTTCGCTAAATCCTTTGTACTAGCAAGCATCGCTCTCTTGCAACTCATCGCCAGCCTTGTGATTGCTTTTGTGCCCTCAACTCTACTGAACGGACTTGGTACGATGCCTGATGGTTTTATTGCCAATCTCCTCTTAATGATTTTCCTTCAATTCCTTTGCCTCCTTGCTTGGCTTTCTATTGTTTCCTTTATTCTCTATGTGAGTCATTCTTATCTTGCAGTATTTATTGGTTATTTGGTCAGCTCTATCTTGCTTTCTACGCCAATGCTCATCTTCCCAAGTATCAAAATTTTGCCATATTTATCATTGCAGTTTTTCTATGCTATGACTGCTAATAGTGAATCCATTTTCTATACACTTATAGTTAGCTTAGCTGTTATTCTAATCTTTAATCTAAGTGGACTGGCAGTTTTCAAAAAGAAAAGTCTATAAAAAATGACCTCCTCTAGCCTACAGAGGAGGTTTATTTCGTTAAAAATAAATGAAAACCGATAACCACTGGCCATCTGTGCTTAGTTTCATCTCTGCACCAAGAAGATGGCATAATTCCTCAGTGATATAAAGGCCCAAACCAGAGGATTCTTCCGTATCAGATAGATTTTCAGAATAAAAACGGTTGCTGAGATTTTCTATTTTTTTGATGGGCTGTTTGACAAGGTTTGCAATCTCTAAGACAAGCTGTTCCTTTTCCTTTCTCAAAGATAGACGTGCTTCTTCCTTGCCATGTTTAAGGACATTCCCGAGCAAATTTTGTAAAATTCGATCCAGTAAGTCTTCATCAGTCCTCGTTTTTAAACTAGCTTCAACCTTAAAATCAAGTGTGATATTTGCCGCCTGAAAAACATCATAATAAGCCAAAGTCTTTTTGGTAATAAAAGCGGAAAAATCCACTTCTTCCAGTTTCGGTTTGACAGCTCCTTCCATCAAACGACGATATTCTAGGAGAGCCTCCAAACGTTTGGAAACTAAATCAAGATGCTGGGCTATTTTTTGTAGGGTTTCTGATTTGTCTTCAGGAGATTTTATCAATTGTTGGGTGTAACCTGAAGCGATAGTCAAAGGCGTCCGAATATCATGGGCAATATTGCTGATAGCCATATCCAGAGTCTGTTTTTCCCTTTTCATAACTAACCGAGATTGTTCCACTTCCAGAAATAGATTCTCAATCTGCTGGTAGAGATGTAAAAAATGTTTGGAAAAAATGCTGACTCCTACTCTTTTCATACTACCCGTGAGAATCTTGTCTTCAATCTGTTGACTCAGGCTCTTAAGAGCTAGATGGTAACGAATCAATGTAATCAATAAAATAATTAGGAGTATCAGTAGAACAAAGATTATCATGTAGGTCATTGCTTGTCTCCTTTTAATCTTACCCCAACTCCCCAGATGGTTTCAATATATTCTTGATTTGGGTCAAGTTGGTTTAATTTTTTACGAAGATTACTCAAATGCGTATTGAGGGTATTATCTCCAGGTAGATAGCTATCCTCCCAGACCAATTCATAAAGCTCTTCCTTGGTGAAAATTTTCTTAGGGTGTTTAAGGAGAGTTTGGAGAATCAAGCATTCTTTCTTAGCAAGGCGAATCGTTTCCTGACTATTTTTGATTTCGAAACTTTCTGCATCAAACAGGATATTTTTCAAGTTTTGTGACAGATTTTCAGTTTTTTCTAGTTCCATAGGCTGTTTTTCTGCGCTTTGGCGTAATTGAACAGTAACTCTGGCAAAGACTTCGTCCAAATCAAAAGGCTTGACTATGTAATCATTGGCACCGTCTAAGAGGTATTGGCTGATAAGTTTTTTATCGCTCAAAGCCGTTAGCATAATGACTGGAGTTTGACTTTGCTCCCTGATAGTTTTTAAAACCTGATCCCCATTTTTCCCAGGAAGCATGATATCTAGTAAAACGAGGTCAATCCCCCCTTGGTCAAAACGCATGATTCCTTCTGTACCAGAAAAGGCTTGAATCACCTCATGCTCCTCAGTAAGAAGTGTTCGCAAAATCTCTTGAATGTCACTATTGTCTTCAATAACCAATATCCTAGCCATAAACACCAACCTTTCTGCAACTATTATAGCATGTTTTATTGATAAAGCTTAAACAGAAAAGCTCCTCGCATAAAAGCGCGAGAAAGCCTTGGAGGGTTAAAATATAAAATCCACTTACTAGATGACATAGTATCCTTATAGTTGCTAGTGAAAACGAGTCTAGCAGAATGAATCTCTCATTTCTCCCCTACTAGTCCGTAATGCGTTGATACATTTCGGGTCTTCTATCTCGAAACAAGCCCCAGTTTAGGCGTTCGCTTGCTCCCTTGTCTAGGTCATAAGTAGCTAACAGAACAGCTTCTTCTTGTCTTTCAGCTCGTTCTAGAATAGCTCCTGTTTCATCCGTCATAAAGGAAGAACCGTAGAAGTCAAGACTGGAACTCTGTCCACCATTTTCCTCACTAGGAGTGACTTCTTCAAAGCCATAGCGATTGGCTGCAATAACTGGGACAATATTTGCTGCTGCGTGCCCTTGCATAGTACGTTGCCAGTGACCACAACTGTCCGTATCTAGGATAGGCTCAGAGCCAATAGCAGTTGGATAAAAGAGTAATTCTGCCCCGTTCAGAGCAAGACAGCGGGCTGTTTCAGGGAACCATTGATCCCAACAGATACCGATCCCAATCTTAGCATAGCGCGTATCCCAGACCTTGAAACCAGTGTTACCAGGCGTGAAATAAAACTTTTCTTGATAATAATGGTCATCTGGTATATGGGTCTTTCGGTAAACGCCCAGCACTTCCCCATCTGCATCAATGACAGCAATAGAGTTATACAAGACATTGCCATCTTTTTCATAGAAACTGATTGGTAAAACAACTTGTAGCTCCTTGGCAATGGTTTTAAAATGCTGAATGGCAGTATTTTCTGCTACAGATTGGGCATGCTGGTAGTAGTCATACTGACGTTCCTGACAAAAGTATGGACGTTCAAATAATTCGGGTAAAAGAATAATTTGTGCACCTTGTTCTGCAGCCTGACGTACTAAACGCTCTGCTGTTTGAATATTTGTTGCCACATCCTTAGCGCATTGCATCTGAATGGCTGCAACTTTTACATTTCTCATCTTTTTCTCCTATTCTGGGATTTGTTGGGTGATACAGTGGATATTGCCACCACCTAAGAGAATATCTCTGGCTGGAATTCCGACAACTTTACGGTCTGGGAAACACTTACTGAGGATATCTAAAGCTACTTGGTCATTGCCATCTTGAAACTGGGGAACCAGGACAGCCTTGTTGGCGATATAAAAGTTTACGTAGGAAGCTGCTAGTCGTTCACCTGCGTATCTCTCTTCTTCTCCTTCTTCATAGATGTATCCTGGCAAATCCTCTTTGGTTACAACTTGATGAAGAACTGGGATAGGAAGCTTATGAATGGTGAAGTGACGACCTTTTGCATCCGTTTCCTTCTCTAAAAGCGCTAAATCAGCTGCTGACATGGCATACTGAGGATCACTTTCGTCGTCCGTCCAAGCCAAGACAAGCTCTGCAGGACCAACAAAGGCAGCAACGTTGTCAACGTGTTCATTGGTTTCATCCTGATAAATACCATAAGGAAGCCAAATGACTTTTTCAGCTCCAAGGCTCTCTAATAAGGTATTCTCGATTTCCTCTTTAGTCAGGTGAGGATTGCGACCAGGACTAAGCAAGCAACTTTCAGTCACGAGAATGGTTCCTTGACCATCACTGTGTATCGCACCACCTTCAAGTACAAAAGGTTTGGCATCATAGACAGGCATATCCAAAGCCTCAGAAAAACGACTGGCTACTTGGTTATCATCTTCATAGTCTTGGTAGAGACCATCTACAACTCCACCCCAAGCATTGAAAGACCAGTCTACTGCCAACTTTTCTCTTTTATCATTTATGAGAATGGTCGGACCTGTATCACGCGCCCAGGCATCATTAGTGGGAATGTCTAGATAAATAACGCTATCTCCAAGGTAGTCTTGGGCTTCAGATAGATAATCTTGCTCCACCAAAAGATAGACTCTTTCTCCCTCTGCTATAGTCTTGATAATCTGGCTAAATGCTTTTTTAGCAGCTTTACCTTGAAAAGGCCATGATCCTGGTCTTGTAGGCCAGATCATCAAGGTTCCGTGATGGGGTTCATACTCTGCTGGCATACGATAGCCTAATTTTTTGGGACTGTTCATCATGATAATCTCCCTTTAAAATCTTGATAGCCAAAGGCTTTGACTAAGCTGCAGTCTCCCTGTTCGTCCATGAGATAGAGACTTGGCAATCCAATACCATTAAAAGTATTATTTTTGACAAAAGAATAAATGGCCATGTCTTCGAAATAAAGTCTATCTCCAATCTCAACAGGATTTTCAAAACTATAATCGCCAATCACATCGCCTGTCAGACAGGTATTGGAAGAAAGTCTATAGGTATGGGCTTTTTCCTGAGTTTCAAAGCCATTTCTCAAAGGTGGACGATAGGGCATCTCAAGTACATCAGGCATATGACAGGTCGCTGAGGCATCTAAAACCAAGATTTCCATACCGTTTTCGACAATATCCAATACTTCAGTTGCTAGATAACCTGCATTGAGCGCAATGGCTTCACCCGGCTCGATATAGACTTCAAGATTGTAAGTTTCTCGAATACGCTTGATTTCTGAAATCAGCAAATCCACATCGTAACCTTCTCTTGTGATGTGGTGTCCGCCCCCCATATTGAGCCATTTGACTTGATGTAAGTAGGGACCAAACTGCGCTTCTACTGCTTTCAAAGTTGTCTGTAAATCATCTGAACCTTGCTCGCAAAGGGTGTGAAAATGAAGACCATCCACCAAATCCAGCAAATCACTCGGAATCTTGTCTAGAGTAACTCCAAAGCGAGAACCTGGTGCACAAGGGTCATAGAGCGCGTGATCTCCTTGAGTTGAACACTGAGGGTTGAGGCGCAAACCGACACTGATACCAGCCTCACGACAACGCGAACCATGCTTACGCAACTGTCTCTCAGAATTAAAGACAATGTGGTTAGTAATTTCAAGCAATTCCTCTAAGTCCGCATCCTTAAAAGCAGGCGCGAATACATGGACTTCACCAGGAAACTCTTCTCTAGCTAGCTTGGCCTCATAGAGTCCACTAGCCGTCGTACCTGATAGATACTGGCTAATCAAGGGATAGGTTTTATAAAGGGAATACGCCTTCTGGGCAAGTAGAACCTTGCAGCCAGCTTCTTCTTGAACATATTGTAAAATGCGACAGTTGGCTTCTAACTTGGCCAAGTCAATGACGTAAGCTGGTGTTGGTACTTGTTCTAGCTTCATTAGTCCACCATTTGTGGATTTTCAACCACAACCCAAGGTAAACCATACTCATTCAAAGCTTCCATGAATGGATCTGGATCCAATTCTTCAAGGTTATACACTCCAGCTTGTTTCCAAGTACCGTTCATAACCAATTTTGTCCCAATCATGGCTGGAACGCCTGTCGTGTAAGAAATTGCTTGTGAACCAACTTCTGCGTAACATTCCTGATGGTCGCAGACATTGTAGATGTAGATGGTCTTTTCAACGCCATCTTTGACACCTGTAAAGATACATCCAATATTGGTTTTACCTACAGTACGTGGGCCAAGGCTGGCTGGATCTGGAAGCAAGGCTTTTAAGAATTGAATCGGCACGATTTCTTGGCCGTTAAAGTTAATGGTATCCGTGCGAAGGAGCCCAACATTTTCAAGACATTTCATGTGCGTTAGATAAGATTGACCAAAAGTCATAAAGAAACGAATCCGTTTGACTCCTGGAATATTTTTCGCCAATGATTCGATTTCTTCATGGTGAAGGAGATACATATCTTTTTGTCCAACTTGAGGGAAATCGTACTCGCGCTTGATAGACATGGCTTCAATTTCGACCCATTTTCCATCTTCCCAGTAAGAACCTGGCGCAGAAACCTCGCGTAGATTGATTTCTGGGTTAAAGTTTGTTGCAAATGGATAACCGTGGTCACCACCATTACAGTCTAAAATGTCGATATAGTGGATTTCATCAAAATAGTGTTTGAGGGCATAAGCTGAAAAGACACTGGTCACACCTGGGTCAAAACCAGAACCAAGAAGAGCAGTCAAGCCTGCTTCTTTGAATTTCTCTTGATAAGCCCACTGCCATGAGTAGTCAAAGTAGGCTGTAAAACCAAGTTCTTTGCAACGTTTCTCATAAATGGCACGCCACTCAGGATCTTCAGTATCCTCAGCTTCATAGTTAGCAGTATCAATATAATGCACACCTGTTGCCAAACAAGCGTCCATAATTGTTAAATCTTGATATGGTAAAGCTACGTTCAAAACAGCTTCTGGTTTGTAGCTTTCAATCAGGGCAATCACTTCTTGAACCTTGTCGGCATCAAGAGCAGCTGTTTCAATCTTTGTACTTGTTTTGCCTTCTAGCTTCGCTTTCAAGTCATCACATTTTGACTTGGTACGGCTAGCAATCATAATATCTGTAAAGGTTTCGCTATCCTGACAAATCTTTGAAATAGCAACTTGGGCAACGCCCCCGCATCCAATAACTAGTAAACGACTCATTTTTTTCCTTCCTCTTCTTCTAAAATGTCCTCAACATACTTGGGCAACATAAAGGCACCCACGTGTAAGTTTGCAGTGTAATATTCTGTGAAAAGCTGGCGTTTTTTCCAGCCTTCCTTGTCAAAATCTTTGACAGGGTGGTATTTTTTCGAAGCAAATCCAAACAACCAATAGCCAGCTGGGCTAGTTGGGATGTGGGCTTGGTAGACCCGACTAATTGGAAAGGCTTGATTAACCTTACGGTGCATGCTTCGGCAAGCTGACTCATCTTCGTCAAAGAAGGGACTACCATGCTGGTAAATCATGATTCCGTCTTCTTTAAGAGCACGATAACTGTTGCCGTAAAATTCCTTGGTAAAGAGTCCCTCCGTATGTCCAAATGGATCTGTCGCATCGTTGATAATGATATCATAATCATCTTCGCAGTTTCGCAAAAAGCGTAGCCCATTTTGGTAGTAAATGGTAACACGAGGATCATCTAGCCCTGCAGCAAAGTCTGGGAAATACTCACGACAGACCTCAACCAACATCTCATCTGGCTCCACAATATCGATTTGTTCCAGCTCAGGATAGAGTGTTAATACTTGGGCAACACCACCGTCGCCACCCCCAATAACCAAAACTTTCTTGGGATTTGGGTGGACAGCCATGGGAACGTGGACAGTCATTTCATTGTAGACAAAATCATCCGCATCTGAAAACAAAACATGCCCATTTAAAATCAATATTTTCCCAAAAGCTGGCGTATCCAAGACTTCAATATCCTGCCATTCACTTTTTCCAGCGTAGAGTTGCTTGGCTGTTCTCAGGGACAATTTCACATCTGGAGTATGAACTTCAGAAAACCATAAATCCATCTAGTTCTCCTTTCTCTTAATGACGTTGATGTGATTGACCTCAGGATCTTCCGTCCCTTGGAGGGAGCAACCACGTTCCTTGGCAAATTGGATATAGTCTACAATTTCACGTGTAATGCGTTCACCAGGAGCCAAGATAGGAATCCCTGGAGGATAGCACATGACAAATTCTCCGCAGACTTGCCCTACTGATTCGTCCAAGGTCAAACTTTTTCTCTCTGAATAGAAAGCTTCTTGTGGAGATAACACCATTTCTGGTTGGATATATTCACCAGCCATCAAGTCTTGCCCATCTCGAGAATAAAGTCGTTTAATATCGGCTAGTGCACCGACTAGGCGTTCTATATCTTGTATCCGATCACCAATTGAAATGTAAGCCAGAATGTTCCCTATATCTCCAAACTCGATCTGGATGTCGTATTCATCACGCAAAAGGTCATAAACCTCGATACCTGTTAATCCTATTCCCTGAGTGTAAACTGACAACTTGGTCACGTCAAAATCACATACTGTGACATCATCAATTAATTCTTTTGAGTAGGCATAATAACCGCCTATAGCATTGATTTCACGACGAGCATACTCTGATAGCTCAATAACCTTCTCAAAGGACTCTTTACCACGAAGGGCCAAGTTGCGACGCGAAATATCCAAACTAGCCATCAACAAGTAAGAGGCAGATGTTGACTGGGTCAGGTTGATGATCTGACGAACGTACTCAGGATTCATCTGATCTCCAATTAAAAGAATCGAACTCTGTGTCAAACTCCCACCAGACTTATGCATGGAAACTGCTGCCATATCAGCACCTGCGTCCATAGCAGATAGAGGTAATTTATCTGTAAAGTGTAAATGCGCTCCGTGGGCTTCATCCACTAAAACCAGCATGCCAGCTTCATGAGCCATTTCTGTCAATCCCTTTAGGTCTGAACAGATTCCGTAGTAAGTAGGATTGTTAATCAAAATGGCCTTGGCATCTGGATGGTCCTTTATGGCCTTGGCTACTCGATCATTTTCAAGACCTAAAGCGATACCAATTTTAGGATCTACACTCATCTCGATATAGATGGGAATGGCACCACACAGAACTAGCGCATTGATAGCAGATTTATGGACATTACGTGGCAGAATAATCTTATCTCCAGCCTTGCAGGTTGACAGAATCATAGTCTGCACCGATGAAGTTGTTCCCCCAATCATGAGAAAGGCATGGGATGCTCCAAAAGCATCAGCTGCCAGCTCCTCTGCATCACGAATAATCGAAATGGGGTGACCAAGATTATCCAAGGGTTTCATAGAATTGACATCAATGCCAACACATTTTTCACCTAACAGTTCGACAAGTTCTGGATTTCCCCGTCCGCGCTTGTGACCTGGAACATCAAAGGGAACAATCCGTTTCTTGCGTAACTTCACCAAGGCCTCATAAATTGGGGCTTGGTTTTGATCTAACTCTTTCAAGACATACTCCTTTACTGTATTTTTAGCGCTTCAAGAAGACGAAGACGACTAAAGGTTGACTCATGAAAAAAGAGCAGGTTTTCACCTGCTCTGCAATCTTCTGACGTTTTTATGTTTGTTTCTGTTGAGTATGTCTGTTCCCGATGTTTCCAAACTCTCTAGTAGCAAATATTACGTACTTTATTGATCGTTTCACAAGATGACGTGTGCTTTCACCACACTAAAATTTATGAATTAGGACAAGTGTCCTAACATCAACTTATAAAAGTAGGCTTTTAACCCTATCAATAATGTGGTTTTTCAACCACGCTTCGGCATTCAACCCTGCCTGTCCGTAGGCATTTTTTACTCGGGTTTATATTTGCTAGAAAACATCATCTCATTTTCTAAGCTTTATTACTATATCATACTTCCAACACTCTGTAAAGTACTTTTTTGAAAAAAATATCTATTTTTGTTCGGAAAAATAATATTTTATATAGATTTGTATAAGTTTAATAGTGTGAAAACGGATATAAAAAGAACTAGTCCACTAGTTCTTTTAAATGTATCTTAACGATTAATGGTAACAGAAAAACGATAGCCATTTAATTGTATAAATTTCACCAAAACGAATAAAGCAGTTCGTTTATTAGCATTGGCAAAAACATGCTTTTTTTCAAGCAATACAAGTAGCTCATTGAGAATAAGCGAGCCACTCATTAATCAGACTAGCGACTTCTCTAGGTGCTTCAGTATAAAGCTCATGGCCAAAGTTCTCTAGAAAAATAGTATCAAAATAGTCTGGCAATTCTTTTAAGGCTTCCTCTCTCCATGTAGCTTCATTAGAATAGCGAGGACTGATAAACAAAGCATCTCCCACTTCTCTCTTAAAAGCTTGTATTTTCCTCCGTAGGCGGAGGATCGCTTCTATATTTTCATAATTTATAGCCAACTCATATCTATTATACTTCGCATTCCAGTGATAGGACTGTCTTACAGCTTTCTCCATATTTTCTGACCAATGCTTTGCTTCAGATTTTTCTTTAGAAATAAGAACATCTAAGTCCGAAACGACTTGAGATTCAATATAGTTTTTAGTTTCCTCTAACTCTGTATCTAAAGGTAAAATCTTATCTAAATCTAGATAGCCACCATCCAAAAGAATCAGTTTTGTCACTTCATAAAATTCCGATGCAAGATAACGCGCCAAATCTCCTCCAAGAGAATGACCTATCAGACATATAGATTCTTCCTCTACAATCTCATTTTTAAACCATGATTTCAATTCTGTTTCATCTCGAATATGCTTTTCATATGGATTTAGAAAATAAATCTGCGAATTTAGTTCTTGAAAAAAATCCTTGCTATGATAGACATTACTTCCCAGACCGCCAATAAAATATTTTTTCATTCTCTACTTAATACTATGCTTATTCATCTTTTGTTCAAAGATAGTCGTGATAATTTGCTGCAATTCTTCGCGTTCTTTTTCTGGAATTTCACCACTTGTTTGAGCTGCAGCGTAGAGTTCAGGGTGTTCAATTGAAATGCGTTTAATAGTACGTGTCGTAGCATGTTTTCTGACGAAAAACGGAATTCGCTTAATCAAGTCTTGAGGTACTAGAGCAAGAATCTTCTCAGCAGTTTCCTTGTCACTAATCTTAGACGTCGTAAGCCCCTTCTTAATCATTTCCTGTTCTTTTTCTGTAAAATCTTTTAATTCCATTCGATAAATCCTCCTATTTTCTCTATGTTAAATTATATACCAATCCATATAAAACTACAAATGGACTGTCTGGAAATATAAGCAATACTCTAAAGAGTGGTTTCTGGTTATTATCGATTGAAATACCCCATCAACTCATCAAAAATATAAATATCCTAGGATTACTGTCATATCGTACCACTATTAAAGATTAACCCACTTATCATTATCCATGATGAAAGGTTTAGCCAGTCCGTCACCTGTGTAATCTGCATACTTGGTTCCTAAATACTTGTAGCAATCTTCCTTATTGGCAAATTTAATCGCTTGGTAGGGCTCTTCGAAAGTCAATTTCTCTACAAATAAGAAACCATCATTAGCAGGCACTAAGACTCCAACGTGGCCTACAAACAGATACTCACCATCCAGATTGTCGTGTAAGACTACAGATAGCATTCGAGCTTTATCGTTAAATTGAAACTGGGAGAAGAATGTTTCCATCTTTTCAGCGTGAACCTTGACATCCGTCGTTGCTTCAGTTGGAACTCTCGAAAATAGAATATCAAATTCTTCCTTATCTTGTGAATCAAAGACCTTCCCCTTATCAATCGCATCGTTATCTAGGAAAAGCAATTGGTCATTTTTTTCAAGCTGTGGAATGGTGACTGAATTTTTCAAAAGGGCATAACTGTTAATTCGGCAGTTGGTCCCAACAAAATCTCCCTTCTTTTGATTCCAAAGGTTGCTAATTTCCTCAACATCGTATTCTGTGTGAGTAAAGGAAGCGAAATCTCCTGATAGGCCAGTTGAGCCGACAATAGTATTATAATCATTTACAAGATTAAAAAATGAATCAACACTATTTGGATCTAAATGGGCTGATAAGAGAGATTTGACTTCTTCTGTACTTACCTGATTGTTTAGGTTGGTGTATGAAGCTTTCCATGGAACTTTCGCTGAACTACTTTGTCTTTGATTCGTCCCTTCAGAAGTAGTATTTTGTTGTTGACAAGCATCCAAGCTTAAAAACAAGAAGGAACAGATTCCTAATGTGGCTAATTTACTTGATGTCTTCATCTTGTTCTCCTTTTACAGGTTTAGTAACTAGCCTTATTATACTATATAAGTGGTGAAATAGACCATAATCTTCATCAACTAGTTTTTAGAAAATCACAAATCCTTTTGGAGAGATCACAAGCTGATTCTCTAATTCTTGACAATTGCTCGCTAGTGATACTGCTTCTTTCTCTACAATATAGTCTTCTTTTGATTGGTTCAAGATAACTTTAAGAATTTGTCCATCGTATTTCCACTCCAAAGCTACTACATCTTGTTTGATTTCTTTTAGTCTATGCTTGCCATGATGAATGGTTGCTGACGCATGTTTGCGAATCTTAATCAGCTGCTTCATGAAATTCAGCATATCATTGTCACTTGATACACGTTCCCAAGGCATACAACGACGACAATCTGGATCTGGTCCTCCAGTCAAGGCAAGCTCAGTTCCGTAATAGATACACGGTGTTCCTTTTTGTAAAAAGAGAAAGGCTAGGGCTGATTTGACAAGTTGAGCGTCTTCATTTGCCGTCCACAAGATTCGCTCTGTATCATGCGAATCCAAGAGATTAAACATAACCTCTGAAATCTGTTGCTTGTAATACATAGATTGGCCATTGATTTCATCGATGAACTGATCCGTCTTCTTAACAGCACGCAAAAAATACTCCTTGATGCTATCAGATAAAGGATAATTCATAACAGCATGGAACTCATCTCCATTTAGCCAAGGCTGAGACGTATGCCAGACTTCTCCTAGGATATAAAGATCAGGCTTTTTAGCTAAAACTACCTTGCGAAAATCCTTCCAAAACTGATGGTCAATCTCATTAGTCACATCTAAACGCCAAGCATCGATATCAAACTCTTCAATCCAATAAGTCGCAACCTTTAATAGATAGTCCTTGACCTCTTGATTGACTGTATTTAGCTTAGGCATATAGTCCTCGAAACCAAAAGCATGATAAGGCAACTCTCTCTTATTGGCTAGTTTTTCAGTCATCACTGGTAAGTGTTGAATATGAAACCAATCCTTATAAATAGATTGCTCACTATTTTTTACAACATCTTGCCATTGAGGAGATTGCGAACCAATATGATTAAATATCGCATCCAACACGACTTTCATCCCACGCCGATGAGCTTGCTCGACCAGCTCCCGAAAGGACTCTTTATCTCCAAAATGACGGTCAATTTCGAAATAATCCGTCGTATTATACTTGTGATTGCTTGGGGATTCAAAAATCGGACAGAGATAAAGGCCTGTAATCCCCAAATCTTGCAAGTAATCCAGATGGTCAATAATCCCCTGTAAATCACCACCAAAGAAATCATCACTCTTAGGTGTGACAGATGAACACCAGTCTAAAGTCCCTTATGGGTTTAATAGAGTATTTCCATTGGCAAATCTCTCAGGAAATATCTGATACCATACCGTATTTGAAACCCAGTCAGGAACCTTGCAGGCATCAATCTCATGAAGATAGGGCAACTTAAATCCATTTCCAATAGCATGAAGATTTTCTAGAGAATTGTCCACACACCCTTTATCGCCATACAAAATACTTTGACCTTCTGTATCCGTGACTTCAAAGAGATACTGGATACGCGCAAAGTCAACGGACACTTCAATCTGCCAATAGTCAAATAAAGCGTCAGAAGTCAGCTTGGCCATTTCTTTTGTATCTTGATAAAACTCCTCCATAAAGATAAAAGGGTCCCCGTAATGCAAGTTGATGTTTTTAATGTCCCCTTTCTTAGTTCGAATCCGAATATGAAGTTTCTTATCCTTGTAAAGATAGGCAAACTCAGACTCTGGCCTATGGTAAATAGCACTTAATTCCATTAACTTGTCTCCTACATTTTAAATTTAATTTCACGCAAACGTTTTCAAAAAACAATAAATCCAGTATACTATTTTTGTAAACTATTTGCAAGAAATGTTCGTAGATTCTAGTGGTTTGGTTCTATAAATAAAAAAGCAGCCAGTCTTACAACTTGCTACTTTTCAAATGATGATTTACAAATATCTTTGCAACCACTCTATCTTTTTAAAATCCTTATTGTTATTGTGGTTATTTCGATAAGAATCTTGGGAAGAAGCCTTGTAAATACTTAAATACTGTTCTAAACTTGGAACGCGAAAAGTTATGTTTTCGAGATGAATCAGCTCTATATCCGATTCCGAAACTCCTGCAAAATCAGGTAAAGAATCGATACTTCCGAATTCAACACTCAGACCATCTTTTTGGAATTCATGCTCATGAATATCTATTAAGGTATAGCCTAAGTGTTTCATCACTTTCATTATCTTGTCCCACTCATAAATTCTGAGATGATCAGGTGTTTCCCAACCTCTAGGGTCACCAGGCACATGAATGTCAATGTCAGACGGCCCCCATTCTTCATTTAATCGGTATTCAAATCCCAAAGACCCCATGAGCGTCGGAGTGATTCCGACTTGGTTTAAATGAGAACAAATTATTCGAAATCCATCAAATAGTTTAATCATTAAAATCAAGATATCTATATTTTGGTGTTTAAATTAATAAAATATACTTAAATATGTATCATATTTTACAATTACAAATATCTAAAAAATTAATCTAACTTAGAATTCTTAATTATATCATTTTCTATCATTTTTAACCCTGACTCTCTAAAAAAAGAACAAGATTTCTTTAATAGAAAATTATTAATTGCATGCGTAAAAAAATGATCAATTTCGTTTATATACCAATATTTGTAAATGTTAGCACATTTTTTATAACCACTTAAATTAAGGCCAAAATTTTGATATGGGTAAAAAATTTGATCTGAATTATACAATATGCAATACTTTAAAACTTCATTTTCAAAATAATACTTAGCTCCATCATCAGAGTACGGTTTTTTTTGACCTATTGTTTGATCAAATTTACATGCGTCAGGAAATATTTTTTCATACCATTTAATATCTTTCAATTCTAGATATTCTCTAATCTTTAATATTAAATCAATAGTAATATCCAAATTATCTTTTAATCCAATATATTTTAAACCATTTTTTATAAGCTTTTCTAATTCCATATTTTTATAGCATTTTGACATAATGTGCCCACCCCCTTTCACTTTCTAAACAATATTAATATTTATTTGCAGTCCTTCTACTCTTTCGGTTTTGAAAATACTTCAATGTGTTGGCCTAGTACCTTGATTTCTACAGGTAGGTTATCCGATTTATCGCCGTCAACGTCTGACTCCAATTCACTATCTGAAGAGATTTTAATATTGCGTGCTTTGATATATTCGATATTATCATTTGCGACAACATCGCCTTTCAATAAATCTGGAATGACGGATAATTTGGAGAATAGAGACGCATCTTTCAGAATCAAAATATTGGCATAGCCGTCTTTGTTTTCTTCAAAGATTTTCTTATCAGCGAAGTAATTTGACAAGAGAACCAAAACATGGCTAGCTTCACCAACATAATTTCCATTTTCTGTCTCAACCTTAATGTTAAATACCTGATCCGTCATGACAGACTTCATGGTATTTACAGCATAGGCTAAAATACCGAATTTTGTCTTATCCTCGATTTCAACATTGTGAATCGCTTCAGGTAGAGAACCGATACTAAAAATATAACCAAAATAATTGTCATTCGCTTTTCCGATATCAATCTTATTGGTTAAATCAAAATCCAGTTCATCAATTGCGCCATCGATGTCTTGATTGATTTCCAACAGTTTTGTAATGAGGTTACCCGTACCGCCTGGGATAATCCCTAACTTAGGAATGTAGTCTCTCTCAGCAATACCCGAAATGACTTCGTTGACAGTCCCATCTCCACCAAACACAACCACTGCATCGTACTGCTCACGAGAAGCTTCTTCAGCAAAATGTGTTGCATCAAGCGCTTTTTCAGTAATTTTGGTTTCTACGTGCTCAAAGTATTCTTTTACTTTATTCTCCAGCTTTTCTTTGTAATCCAAAGCCTTCTCGCCACCAGAGGTAGGGTTGATAATTACCATTGCCTTTTTCATTAATTTCTCCTTAATTTTAAATAGAAATGTTTACAATTCGTCGTATGCAAGTAAATGTAATCCTATTATACAACGAAAATACAGAAAAGAGAAATATGACGTACTGGAGATTAATACGCTTTTATTCTATTTTCCCATCGCATAACTACATCTTTTAAGGGGTCATCCAAGTAAGAATAGGCCTTATCCTTTATCCAATCAGGAATTCCGTAAGCTGCCTCGGCTATGCTACCAGTAATTGCAGCAAGTGTATCACTATCGCCACCAAGTGAGATGGCATTTCTTATCGCATCTTCGAAGTCTCTACTTTCAAGAAAGGAAATAATGGCTTGAGGGACAGTTTCTTGACATGTTTCGTTAAAACGATAGTTAGGGCGGATTTCATCTAAAGTTTGAGATAGATTGTAACCGTATGTCTTCTCTATATAATCCTTAATCCGTCTTTTACACTCCCTAGGATTGTCATTAATTGGTTGCTCGTATTCTCTACAATAACCACCAAAGTAAAAACGACACAGAAAGATAGCATCAGCTGTAGCCATAGCACCTTTGACACCTTCTGGATGATTATGAGTTACTTCAGCAGAAAGGATTGCAAGTCCTCTAGATGATGACCACATTCCGGTTCTCGCATAGACATCACAGTCCATGATCCAAGCACATGGAGAAACACGCATAGCTGATCCATTCCCAAAGCTATTATAAGGCTCACGGTTATCGCTCTTTAGCCATGCATTAAACCGAGCACCGTAATCAGCATTCGGATACAATCTGCCATATTTCTTCATCGCGTCAATGAAGTCGTCTTTTTGTCCCCCATTCATAATCGCTTCTGCAACAGCACAGGTCATAACCGTATCATCTGTAAAAAAGCAGTCCTTACGAAATAAAGGAAAGTCCTTCGTTTTGATATTGTTCCATTCGTAAACAGAACCGACAATATCTCCAACAGTTGCTCCTAGCATAAGATTCCTCCTTGTGACATATCAGATTTATTACACATTCCCAATGGTTAACTCTTTAAAAATGGTGCCACCAAATCAATCCACTCCTGATGTAGGTAAGATGATAAATAACCGTGATTATAACCCTTTGCTTCATGCAAAATTGTATTTGAATGTAGCTGATGAAATAATTTCGCTGATTCTTTCACACAGTTCAATTCTTTTTCACCATAGATATACAGAACCTGAGCCTTGCTAGCAGAAATCATATCTTTCAGCTTGTAATGCCCCATATAGGTTTTGTAAATGGTCACCAATGTTTTAATAGGCGTCCTTGGCAGATCCTCCAAATAATAAGCTTTTATTTCCTCTGGATAAGCCAGTTTAGGATAGAGTTTGTTCATCATGCTTAACTGAAGTTTGCAAGAGAATTTATTGAACATCAATTTACCAAATAGAGACACTAGAAAGATGCTGATTTTAGCTAACCTTGGTTGAGGAATACAGAGGCTTCCGTCTATGATGGCCTTCTCAGCAATTTCACTATCTAAAGATAAAAGCTCCATGGCAATTTGACCACCAAGTGAAACACCACCGATTGCAAACAATTTCCCACCACAGTTTGCTTTGATATAGTCTAGAATCTCCAAAGCAGAATCTTCAGTAGAAACATAATCAAGTTGATATTCCTCTCCGTGGCCATTCAAAGTGGGTAGAATAATACGGTATTCTTCTGACAGGATTCGTGCTTGACGAAGATAATTCCACCAAGAACTGCCACCACCATGTATCAGTAAAATAGGAGGCAAATTCTTATTACCAAATTCATGGAATTTCATGTTTAAACTCCTTACTGTAGGACTTTCACTAGCTAATTTTCCTTGTTCAATCAGCTCTTAAAAGCAGTACCACACACTCGACATAAAACGAGTGAACACTATGTATGCCAAGTGAACATGTATGTGGGAACATGTCTATAAACCTTTTGACGATAGCATAAGGTTATCGTTAAAAGGTATTACCCCGACAAACTGTGATTTACTCATTTCATTAAATCAGCTATTTCTTTCTTCCCATACGCCTTTACATTCTGAATTACATTCTGTTTCCTCTTGATTGATTCAAACAATGATATATCTAGTACATTTGCGAATTCTTCAAACTGAACCTGCCCGATTCTTCTTATTTCTTTAAGTTTCTCAGCATCTCTTACCTTTCTCTCTGCCTCACTTTTGGGGTATCCTTGTCCAAATGGCTCCGAGAAAAGAGCTTCTATTGTTCTTTCAAGATTTTCAGTACCTGACCATGTATAATTTTCACCTAATGGTAATGATATCGCATTTCCATTATTAATCTGAGCAAATAAATAGGCATCATTCGGTGTAGGTGCATATCCGCAAATGACATCAGGCATACTATTACAAGCAAGCATCATTCCTTGTCCGGAAGAACAGCCCGTAACAACGAAATCAACTGTCCTACTTGCCAACAAGATACCTATAAGAATAGAAATTTCTATATACGAGTATTTTTCATTTTCTTCCATCGTACAGCCAAAATTTATAACCTCAGATTTCTTTGGAGCATACTTTAATACAGCATCATAGATTATTTGATTTTTGGTCGCTTGCGAACTTGCTTGAATAACTCCGATTCTCATTCTTCCCCCCTTCAACTTCTAATTTAATTATTTCTTTTTCTTTGGTTTGGGTGCCGGTAATTCATTATATATTGAATTGAACAAGCCTTTATTTTCTACACTTCATTTATTCACTGGTTGCAACTTTTGACATCAAAACTACCGCCTCCACATGTCTTGACGGTTACTACCTATACTGTGAAACGAAATCAAAGCTGCTGAATATCCGTATTAAACTATTAAACGTAACTAATGCGAGTATTTACGGCTTCGTTAATATACAGTATTGTTACATCTATGCCAAGTTTCCGATAGTTAGTTCTTCTTTCTTTATTTAAATCTTTACAAATCCAACTAGCGAGAAGGGTTGTTTATCTCAAAACTCATTGAACCTTTGGTTCCTCGATTAGTATAATAATTTCCTTCTAGTTGATTTGGATTATCAATATCAAGAATTACCGTCCCATAATGTATAGGACTTTGCAATTCAGCCCTTGGGCTATTTAAATATGTATAAATTAATTTTTGTGTTCCATTATCATTGATAATTGATGCTGTAATGCTATGGCTCGAACTTTCACCCGTTTTAAACTTAACTTTAATAGTCGTAAATGACTGTTCAATAGTAAGTTCACAATTTCTTTCATTCTGATCATAGTCCGTCTTGAAACTACCTACATAATTCGCAAATAAAATTGGAACATTATGAATCTTAGATAGTAATGGCCACCGCCATGCTGTTTTTTCAAAAATAGCCATAATAATTGCTGTAACTGATATAGCTTCACCAATATACCCAATGGCTGAATATACCAATGCCAAAATATCAGATTTAAGATTCACTGCAATCTCTTGGCCACTTATTAACAATCTTAATAACAAGCAAATTGCAAAAACCCATATTGTAATATTCAAAAATTTTTTCTGCTGTTCATTCATAAGTTTTATTTATAATCCAAAAATTCAATCATTCTAACTAAAAAAGTTTTTGTATCCTGTAAATTCCATTTCTGCTCTGAACGAAAAAGGTAATACATTCCACTTACTTCAACCCAATTTAAATTCACTTGAGACACTATGTAATATAACGCTTGCTGTAACAACCCTGTGTAGCTATTACTATTGAAAAACATCTGTTCAGGTATATTCCAGACCAAACATTCTATCAAATATGAAGAAATGCGTTCGTTTGTCAATCCTAGCTCCTGCATCTCGTTCTTAATATGCTTCATAATCCTAACTAAATATTTATATTTATAGTGAGTAGATTTATTCTTAGAGATACCATTTTGTATATGAACTTTAGGATAATTAATTACTTCATAATTTCCGTTTGAGGTAAAAAATTTGATGCCTTCAACAAATTTTTCAGATGACCTGCTACCAATATATCTATAATTTCGATATTGAAAACATGGGACTACATCTGCATTTACGTGATATGAGTTAGAATTAATATTGATACACTTATTGCCAATAGAAACTGATTCTGCACCAAATTTTGAAATTAACGCTTTAATCACTTCGTTTTTAAATACATTAGCATTGGTGCTGCTACTAGAGTAATTATAGTCTAGGTCCGATAACCCATCTACATACTCACAATAAAATAAAGATTTCACCATGATACAGATATCAATGTCGCTATTTTTCTTTACATTCGTATTATTTGCATAAGAACCTTGGGCAAAAATTTCATATTCATACTTTGAAGAGAGCCCACTCCTTTCTATTGCATCTTTAATCATTCCAATAGTATTTTCAACCCGTGTTTCTTCAGTGGCAGATAACGGCTTAATCCATGATTGTAATGCTTCTTCAGAATATCTCATTATAAAACAACTCCATTTTAGTTTTTTGGTTAATTCATAAAAAGTAACCGATATTAAAAAAATCCTACATATAATTATACCACTAAACAAGAAAAAAGGCTGCAAACATAGTGAACTATACTATGCCTACAGCCTTATAAATCAACTTCTGTTCCTTCCAAAAATCTAACGGTTATCTGTCCATCCTCCGAAATCAAAATACTATCTAGTACCTGACACATCTCAAAGGAATCATATTCCCAACACTCCTTATTTATCAATTCAGCCAGTAACACACTGTAATGCTTTTCTAATAACTGGTTTTCTTCCAAGATCTTATTCCACTTTCCATGCAACAAATCCATATTCTCACTCAGTAGTTTAACTGCCATCATTACAGCTTTCTCTAGTGTTCCCTCATCGATATGGTTATTCTGACAACCAATCTGTCCCTTTACCTTATAACTGCCAAACTTTACGTTTGCCACGACTGGTCGTCCAGTTCTTACGTCCAAAAGCTGAACCGCATTCTGCACAGAACACCTTGGTAGTAAAAGGGTTGTCCTCATTTTGCATGATGTAGAAGAAATTGAAAAAGAAAATAGACTTCAGACAGCTATTGATGTTGTCAGAGAACAGTTTGGCTTTTTAGCCATACAAAAAGGAACCGTCCTAACTGAAGGTTCCTAAAATATTGAACGCAGTAAACTTATTGGCGGTCATTCCGCTGGTGGATTGGAGGGATTAAAATGATTGACCGTTCATCCTTACCATTTCAGTCAGCAAGAGAGTACCAGGATACAAAGATGCAAAAATGGATGGGCTTTTTCCTATCTGAGCATACATCAGCACTCTCTGATGATACAAACAAAGTAACGTACATGTCAGATTTGTCAATGGAGAAGAAATTATTACTCCTCAGTCAAGTATACGCTGGGCAGCTACACACACGCATTCAAGTGATTGAAAAAAACAAGCGTGTTTCCCACACTGGAACAATACCAAGTCTGAATAAGGATTTCATTTTGATAAAAACTACAACAGGTCACATCAATTTGAAATTAAAAGACATTATTAGTATTGAACTTGTCGAGGAGGTGCTCTATGAATCAGCTTGAGTTTCAGCGTAATCACCTACAAATGGACTATTATAGCGAGAGCTACCAAGATTTTGAACGTGACTTCTACCGCTACTCTAACATGAATATTCCATTGACCTTCCTAACTGATGATATCCTAAAAACAATGGCGACTTCACGTAAGAATTACTTTGTCCTCAATAAGGAAAAGTCCAGAGATAACCGCGATCACTTCTTCATATTTGAAGTAAGTACCGTAGATGAGAATCCGCTAATCTATCATTATACATATAAGAAAACTACAATATATTTAGCAGAAAAATAGGAGCAGTTCAATTGACTGTTCCTATTTTTAATATTCATAAAATCTAAAGTCTTTATACTCTTTAACAATGGAGTCGCCAACCAGAACAGACTATACTGACCAGCGACTACCTTAAATTTAATGTTTCAGATTTATTTTCTTATCTCTAATTTCATAAACTACATCTGCTACATTTTCGAGTAATCGTTTATCGTGGGTGATAAACACGATAGTTCCGGTGTACTCCTTCATTAGTATTTCCAAAGCCTCTAAACTTGGTATGTCAAGGAAGTTACTGGGTTCATCCATTATTAGGATGTTATATCTACCCATGAGCATTTTAGCAAGCAACAATTTTATAATTTCTCCACCGCTTAAAACAGATAAACTTTTTCCAATATCGTTCTGTTTGAACCCCATAGATGCTAGCACTGAACGAATTTCTGATATATTGTAGTCACAATCCTTCTGCATAAACTCCATAACATTCTGATTACTGTTGTACTTGTAACCATTCTGTGCAAAGTAACCTATTTTTGCCTTAGGCGAAATAGAAATTCCTTCTTCATGGTTTAAGATCATTTGGATTAAAGTTGTTTTTCCGATTCCATTACCACCAGTTAACGCCACTTTTGCTCCTAACGGAATTTGAAAAGATGCATTTTCAAACAGAGCCTTATCCCCAAATACTTTATTAATTTCTGCACCGACTATAGGGTATGGATTATGGAGCTCCAATGCTTTACTTTGCCTGAAACGAATTCTGCGAATGCCTTCCGGAGCTTCTACTTTTCCTAAGGCCGCAATCCTGTGCTCTAGGGTTTTAGCAGCATTATACATCTTTTTTTCCTTACTTCCTATTGATTTTTGATGAGCTAAACGCCCTCCGTCTTCAGTACTTTTTTTCTTTGAAGAACCTTTTGCCTTCTGTTCTATTTTACGAGCCTGTTTTCGCTTTTCCTCCGCAGCCCTTTCCAATCGGGCACGTTCCGCAATAAATTGTTCGTATTCTGCAGCTTGGCTCTTACGTTCTTCCTCTTTCTGACGAAGATAATCAGAATAGTTTCCCCAATACTCAGTGATTTTGCCATCTTTCAGTTCCCATATTTTATCTACTATTTCATCAAGAAAATAGCGGTCATGGCTAATAACTAACAGTGCACCTGTAAAATATTTTAGCTGTCCTATTAGAAAATCAATTCCTTCACGGTCTAAATGGCTCGTAGGTTCATCCGCTAAAATACCATGAACCTGTGCCGATAAGGCCTGTGCTATTTTAAGCCTTGTTTCTTCACCACCGCTCATAGTCTGTATATTTAATTGCTCAACACCTAGCTTGCCTACAAGTGCAAAATCTTTTTCCTCCTGCAGAGTTACTTCGTCCAACTGGGGAATATAGGCAAGTTCACCCAGACGATTCATTTTACATCCTGGGGGAGTTAATTCTCCTAAAAGTACCCTGAGTAAAGTGCTTTTTCCAGCACCATTTGCTCCTACTAAACCAATACGGTCATAATCATATACTTCTAATTCATTTATATCTAAAACATCGCGTCCTTTGAATTCCACACGAATGTCTTTTGCTTTTAATATTAATTCCATAACATTTCCTCCTGTCTATAATCGCATGCTTTCATTTGCTTGTATGCAGGGAAAACCCTGCGATTTTAGCAGGAAGAGTTACATGAAAATAAGATACATAAATATTCCTCCAATATTGTTTATTTTAAATCTAATTTTCTAACCTCAGTTATCATTTGGCAAACTATAGCAATGCCAATAATTAAAATACCTGATAGTAAAAACCAATGATTTACACCGATTTTATCAGCAAAGAATCCAGAAAGAATTAACCCAATTGGCATAGCAAGTGACATGATACTTCCGATCAAAGAAAATACACGTCCTAAATATTCAGGCTTAATTTTCTCCTGAAAAAGAGCTGTTTGCACACCGCTATAAAATGGCACCGAAAGCCCCATTATTGCACAGCAAACTACGAATATTACAAATCCATTTGGAGGAAGTATTCCCGAAACGGCTAAACTGGTCCCCATTATAAAAAATGAACTTGTTATTAGTAATACATGCTTTTCGAAGCCCCCTAATCTTCCTAATAATAAGCCTCCTGCTAGCATCCCAAATGCAAAGGAAATTTCCGTAATAGAAATATGCACAGGTGTTCCATTAAAGTGTTCCATGCTTATTAAAGGAAATAGTGCATTGATTGGCATATAAACAAAAGTATATAGTGTTCCTAAGAGTAATAAGGCAAACAATCCTTTGTTTTGTCTCAGAACCACAACTCCTTCTTTCATCTCCCTTATGAAATTTGGTTCTAAACTTTGCACTTGATTACCCAGCTTAGGTATACGTACAATTGCTACCGTAATAGATGCAATCACAGCACCCAATACGTCGATGGCAATAATAGCATTTAAATCCCAAACGGAGTATAAGAGTGCTGCAACTGCCGGACTAACAATATAGCTTATAGACTGCAAAGACTGACTATAGCCTGCGCATTTCGTTAGCTGTTCTTCTGGTACTAAAAGTGGTGTAACCGCATTGAGTGCTGGGGTATGAAAAGCTGTTCCAATGCTACGGATAAACAATACTATCATAATCATCCAGACAGGTAGCTCCATACAGAATGCAACAATAGCAAGCACTGCACCAGCTGCTGCGATAATTAAATCGGCACCAATCATTATCTTCTTCCTATCATGACGATCCACTAGCACACCAATGGCAGGTCCCAAAATCGCATAGGGTAAAAAACCTACTAATGAAGCCATAGACAAGACCATCGCAGATCCTGTTTTTTCTGTAAGGTAAAAAATAATCGCCATTTGCAGGATGGCACTAGTGATTAATGATACTGCTTGCCCTGCCCATATTGCATAAAATTTTCGTTTCCAATTGTTGTATTTTTCCATTTATATTATCTCCTGCATATTATTTTGCTTGAATTTCTATTTTGAATAGCATTCTAGGCAATAAAAAATGCAGGCCAAACCCCACAATGTGGCTTTTGGTCTGCATACATACAATTTGGAAACATTCATATTAAAGACATAGTTAAATAAAGGTATAGTTAAATAACCAATATCCTCACCGTAACTAATGAATGCTCAATATCGTATAAATAAGCACAACAAAAAAGCCTATCATCGGGTATAGATTCTGCTTTTTTTATTGCCAGCTTATCTTAAACGCATTGAGGCTGTCATAGTTTCGGTTCCTCCTACATCTTTGTTTATATCAATTTATAGTATAACACAACAAGATGATATGTTCAATATAAAAGTTATGGAATGAGACTCATACTTCCAATTCGATGCCAGATTTAAAGGATATGACGAAGTTTTCTTCATAGACTGTAACGCTCTGGATTATCTTCCTTAGTAGCAAGCGATTAGCTTTCACAAAATCTTCTGTTTGTAGTTTTAAAAATTCATCAGGATTTTCTAACTCAACCTCAAAATATTTCATTTTACATTCCCTCATTTCATTTATTGATAAATTGAGTTTGCAAAAAAGAGTGGACAATTTTTGTCTACTCTTAACCTTTAAAATAGTTTTTTTTAATCGATTTGAAGTTGCCTAAATTATTACTTATTCGGTAAAATGAAGTATTGCTTTCAACAGATTTCCTTCAACTACACTTCACTTGATTCAAACAAGGTGGGTACATTTCTATTCCCACAAACTCCTTGTCAATGGAAACAAACACGTACCCACAGGGTAAATGGAAATAGAAACTGATAATTTCTAGCTATCACTTCTACTCATTCCAAAAATTTTCTCACTCTGATACTTACCCACCATAAAGCAAAAAGCCTTGCAATCAAGGCTTTCATTATCCCTTTCGTTCAAAGGTTTCTAAGCTTTTACGAGCAGAGCGACACACTCAGCGGTTCGCTATCTCCGTTCTGTCTGCGTGCTAGCACTTGTCAATCACGGACAGCTATCGCATGGGCGGAAGTAAATGCTAATCTTCGTCGTTTTACTCCTTGACTAGCAAACTTACCGCCTCAACATGCGTTGTTTTCTTTATTTGTACACTTTTTTTCGTCATCGGTTACGGTATTAAAACACAATTTATCATTTTCTATTTTAGCATTCTTCCTTTTAGATTTGTAAGATTTTGCATCTTTAGTCGAAGAATCTCCCGTTTTAAAAATTATAGTCAACATTGCTGGATCAATTTCTCCATCAGAATTTATTCCGCCTACTATGATTTTTTCAACGATACTTTCAAAAATGTCCTTGTCAAACTCAGTCAGAGTCTTTTGTGAAGTTAAAATTTCTTTAAAATTCTCTAATCTACTTTTTATATCAACTTCTGATTTTAAAGTTACTTCTAGGTTTACTTTTTCTTCTAAAAGTTTTTCTTTCTCAATTTGTATTTGGTTAAATTTATCTTCATATACAGAATCACTAATTTTTCCATCAAGATTCATTGAAACTAATTTTTCTTCTTTCTTGTACAACGAATTTAATTTACTAACTATCTTATTCAACTCCACTTTTAAAGTATCGTCAGTAAGCTCTTCTTTTATAATTTCAAGAAAGTCTTCAGTTAGATTATTATTTTCATAAAACAACTGTTGGTAGCTCTGTAAAAAAGCATTTTCTATTGCTTTTTCCTCTATTCCTTTACTATGGATGCAATGCTTTTTACCTTTCTTTATAGATGTTGTACAGTGCCAGATAATCTTTTTGTACTCTGAACTAGAGTGCCAACTTCTTCGAGACAGAACAGTACCACAAAAACCACATTCCAATCTACTACTAAAAGGATACATTCTTGAATATCTTTCTCGTTTTCCTTTTGTATTTGCTATTGTTTTCTTGTTTCCTGATCTCCGTAATCGAATTTCTTGCGCCTGTGTAAAAATTTCTGGACTAATTATTGCATCATGATTATTTTTTATATAGTATTTATCTTCTTCACCGAAATTTATTAAACGTCTCTTGCTAATGGGGTCAACAGTGAAAGTTTTTCCCATTAGAATATCACCTTTATACTTCTCGTTTTTAATAATTCCTAAGACTGTTGTATCTTGCCAGTGATCAAGACCTCTAGGAGTTTTATAACCTAGTTCATCTAGTTCTCTAGCTATTGCCTTACCCCCAATACCATCAATGTATCGTTCAAAAATATAACGTACTATCTTGGCTTCTTTTTCATTTATTGATATTGACTTTGTATCTTGATTATAGTCATAACCAAGACAACCTTGAAAACCAATAAGTTCTCCACGTTGCATCTTCATTTTTAAACCTTTTTTAACATGAGCAGATGTATTTTCAACTTCCTGTTGAGCCACCGAACTCAATATCGTTAATAGCAACTCACCATCCATAGTTAAAGTATCAATGTTTTCTTCTTCAAAAAATACTCCAATTTGTTTATCTTTGAGCAAACGAACATATTTGAGAGTATCTAATGTATTTCTAGCAAATCGAGCAATAGCTTTAGTAATGATATAGTCTATTTTTCCATCAAGGCAATCTGAAATCAATCTTTGAAAATCTTGTCTTTTTTCAACTTGAGTTCCTGAAATCCCTTCATCAGCATAAATGTCAACCAAATTCCAATCTTGGTGCTGTGATATATACTCTCTATAATGACGAACTTGAGAATCATAGCTATTCTTTTGGTCATCACTATCAGAACTAACACGACAATACGCTGCCACTCTTCTCAATAGAGAGCCATTACTATCATTTCTTCTTGTTACTAAAGGGTTTGCTTTTATTATTTCAACATTATTTGTCATGACTTAACCTCCTATTATTCTGCATTTATTTTACCGCAACCAATAGAAAAGGTCAGCTAATTTATGTACATTTTACGTAGTTTCAGCTTTATTTTTTCATATTCTTTTTCACTAATAAGTTTTTTTAAGAATAATAGATTTAACATCTCTAGCTCCACTACATAATTTTCTAAACTTGATTTCAAAAAATCACTTCCTTTTGATTTTTTTCATTTACCTCCATGGCATGACTGATGAAGTCATCATAAGAATTTCACTTACTGCTCTTTTTCGTTGGCAGCCTGAACGGTCAGAAGTATCATTGTATATCATTTGTATCATGGCATATAAAGTATCGCTCTATTTTATTGATGGTTTTAAAATCGCTCTTATCATGGCGAGCCATTCAAATCTGCTCCACAAATGAGGAAAGTACCATTTTGGACTATTCAATTTTCAATGTGCTTACTTCACTTACTACTTTTTGGAGTAATGGTCTTCTTTATTATCCACTCGACCTACAAGGTAGTCTAAACTTACCTTATAAAAATCTGCTAGTTTGATAAGGTCATTTATAGAGATTAACCTGCTACCAGCTTCCATTTTAGAATAAGCTGATCTTGTACAATTCAAAACGATTTTCGCAATATATTCTTGTGTCAAATCATCATCTTCACGTAAATCTCTAATCCTTTTCAACATCCAATGTCTCCTAAAATAAGTATAGTATAGTTGCTTTCTTATTTTAGAAAATGTGACAAATTGGCACACGAAAGTCTGCTAGACATAATTTTTAGGAAAGTGTTTACTCTAAATGTATCTCATTTTTCCTAATAGATTTTATATTTTGTTTTTTCTTATATTTCTTTATTGTTTTATTAAACATTTCAAATAAATTTATTGCTTCTCTATGTTGTTCCTTCAGTGTTTCAATCTTTCCTTTATATATGTATAAATCCTTCTCTATTGTATCTACTGAACTTTTACCTTGAATACAATTTTCTAAATTGCTAGAACTATTTGTCGAATCATTCAACAATACTTCCTCTAAATTAGTTAAATCATGAATTTTATTTTGGACTTGTTCAATCATATTCTCTAGATATGATATTTGGGCAATGAAATCATTTATTATATCTTCAAAATCATTCGGACTATTTTCCGCTGATATAAGAAAATCTAATTGTTCTATTTTTTCTTTAATTTTGCTAAGAAGAATTCTTCTATACATATACTGCGGTTCATACTGAAGATTAAATTGCCTAATCAAAGTTTTACCTTTCATAAAGCGATTTTTTTCTGCTGAATCTTTATGGTATACATAGTAAGAACTAGTTTCTCTGAGAAATACTTTAACTTTTTCTTCTTCCATATTGATTTGAATATTTGGTACAAAAATAAGTCCTTCTTGTCGGACGCCAAAATGTACCTTAATATACATTCCATCGTCTACTACTTCTTCTATTTGATTTAGATTCAACTCTACCTCAAACTCATGAACTGCATCCCTATTTTTCTTGAAATCTTGATAGGATTTCCATACCACCTCTTCTGTCGGCAACTCTTTTTCTTTAATTAGCTTTTCTTCATTGTAAAGTTCAACTAAATTTTTATTATCTAAGACAACAGTTTCATTTTTGTTATTAAAATAGTCTTGAAAATAACTAACACTATACCGATTCGTTTTTACCAATTCCTGCTCTGAAATCTTAATCTCATCAAATTCAAATTGAACATGTTTTTCTTTCGGAATTATTTTTAAACCAAACAATTCTGCTTGTTGAATCAATTCATTCATATTCTTCATTTTTGGAAGTAGAAATTCTAAGATATTTATGATTTCCCTTTGAACAAACTTTTTCTTAAAATATGTTTCATTATAAGGTTGTTTTCTATTCAATTTATTATCACGCACCACCTGTTTCATAGTTGAATCCGTCATAAAAAAGGTGGCATGCTTGTGTCTAAAATCAATTTTTAAATGTAAAGCTTTTGCTTTTTTCTTGAAATCTTCAAAATTTTTCGAGTTCTCCATTAGAAAATATACTCGTTGTTTTATTTCATATTTGTAATTTGTTTTGCGATAAACTTCATACTGACGATGCGAATAACGATTTTCTATAATTTTTGCCCCTGCAATTTTTGAAAGACGATCAGAAACCATTCGTAGATTATGTTCTGCCTTATAATCCCATAGAAACTTTTTATCAGAATTCTGATCAATTGAATTTAGGATGATGTGATTGTGGATATGATCTTTATCGACATGAGTTGCCACGATAAATCGAAATCTACCTCCTGTCAACTCTTTAACTGTCTCATAACCAATCCGATTGATTTGTTCGGGAGTAAGATGGTCATCTGGAGAAAAGGACTGAATGATGTGATGAGAATGAATTTTTCGTTGATTTACTTCTTGCCTATCATGACGAAATTCGTAAAGACTATCATTACTTAAAAAATTATCATTGTACATCTTCACTAGTTCTTCATAACTAGGAAAATCTAAATAATTTCTCATACCAAAATCTGAAACTAGTGTTAGATTTTTTGTTTTACTTGGATTCAAAATATACTTGATTAGTTTACTACGATAATTTTTTCCATGAATCGCAAAGTGTTTAGTGATGACCATAAAATTTCCTCAATTTTTCAGATTGAATAAGAAAATCTTTCTCCACTTCTACTATTAACTCTTCTATACCTTTTCTCAATTCATCCAATTCAATTTCCGTTATTAAGTTCGAATAATTTATGCTTCTGGCTATTTGATTAATATTATTTCCTATTCTTTTTAATTCCAAAATTAAATCTTGATAACTAGTTGTATCAATTGTGATGAAATTCATACCAGGATCTAATAGAGTTCGTCTAGCATATTCCGAAAAAGACAAACAGTGACTTTTACAGATATTTTCATTTAATTTGACTAATTCTAAATCAGATAAAAAGACTTTTTTTAAATTTGTTCGATATCGATATTCCACTCTACTACCTCATGTATTTGTTACGAAAATCTTCACTAAGAGGACTTGTATTTTCTACCTCTTTAATTATTTCCTGAATACAAGTTAACAAAATAGAAACATGTTCTTGAGTAACCTGATGATTTATTTTAGCAATTATTAATATTTCATAAACATCACGGCTAATTTGTTCCAACTTTTGTTTTTTCCAAAGGTTGAACCATTTTTCCATCTGTTTTTGTCCATCAGACAATAGTAAGCTTTTACGGAGAAAATCAGAAAAATTATCCTCTCCTTTCTCTCTCATTAAATCTAGTATTTGTTTTTCTTCCGTTTCTGTTAAGCGAAATTGTTTCCGAATACTACGTATATCTCTTTTCATATGACTTTTCCTCCTTCATTGATACCTGTACTGACAATGTAAGCTTACAGACACTGTCAGTACAGGTATCAAAATAGCTTCAACGTTTTTGTAAGGCTTTGCGAGCTCAGATATTGTGTCCACAATATCCCAAATATCATATCGCCTGCCATTTCAAACCTCACGGTTCAAAAAACAAACGATATGACAATGTGGTGGCACGCCCCCAAACCCCCAAGATAAATCAAAATTAAAAAAAGTATAACAAATACTTTTTGATAAAATTATCACAGAAAAAAGAGCCCTGTCGGACTCTTACAAATTAAAACAATGTCTCTGATATTCATACTGTCTAATCCCACTACTGTCTTTGTTCATCTTGATAGAAAAGACAAAGTAATGGTCACGACCGTCTAAAGATTTACTTTTGTTAAGTTTAAAATAATGTTTTTGAGACATAGCCATTGTGCGTAAAATGTCATCAGTGATAAATGTTAATGGTATATCTAAAGCTGAATACTTGTAAAAATCTGACTCAAACCGTAAATAAGAATCAGAAAAATAATCCAGCTGTAATTTATCATCATATAATTCTTTACGATCCATATAAATCCAACCCTTCTATCTGGATATCGAGTATATCTTCCCATCTTAAGCGAAGGAAACCAGTGTCTGATTTAATAGATATAAACTCTTTTCCAATCTCTTTAACAATACCCGATACTACTTTTCTTTGATTAGAAAACTTAAAAACAAACGTTGCAGGAAATGCATTCGTATAAAGCTGACGAACAAGTAAAACTTTCTCTTCCATAGATAAAGTAATTGAGATATCTTCTTTATTTTTTTCTTCCCAAAGAGAACTTGAATGTTCTGACAAAAAGAATCCCATCCACTTAGCCATCCCACGATCTTGATACTCTCTTACAGACAAAAAAGGTAAATAAGAACGATTCATCATTTTAGTCCATCTAATCCTCCAGCTGAATGACCACCAATGAGTTTACTTCTTGTAATTGTTCTAGAAGCCTGATCCAGGGCATTTCCTTTCAATAGTGAAGTAAAACCAAATTCTGTTCGAATAGCATCGATTGCGGACTGGAGCCTTTCTTCTTTTTCTATTTTCTCAATATCATCAAATAATGAAATCAATCCAAAGGATTCATCTACTAAACCAGAATAGTTAACCGCAACATTCCTAATAGCTCCTGAAGTATATTTAGTGTGAAATAACTTTAAAACGTAATTTGTCAGTAGTGCTGTTTGATTGGTCGGTTCAATCTTCATTTGAGTATGAATAGATCGTTTCTGTTCCACTTTAGAATATCCTAAGTGTATAGAAACCACAGTCGCTTTTTTACCAGCTCTTCTCAATCTAACTGCAACTTGTTCTGCCATCTCACGAAGTATGATCTCAATATCTCTTTGTTTAATATAATCTCTTGGTAAAACTTGAGAGTTCCCTATCCCTTTTGACTTTGGCTTATAAGGTTTATGAACATTACTTTCATCAATCCCATTGACATGGAACCATAACTCTAGACCCATGATACCAAGCTCTTTTTTAATCAAGTCAGGATTAGCCTGAGCCAATTCTTTAATCGAAAAGATACCTAAATTGTGTAATCTCTTCTCCATGCGATTTCCAATTCCCCAGAAATCTGTCATTTTAGGAATAGTCCATACTTTCTTTTCGACATCCTCATAGGACCAATTGGCTCTCATTGTCGGAGTTTTTTTAGCTTCATTATCTAGTGCTAACTTAGCTAATAAGGGATTTGAATTAGACATGCCTACAGTTGAATAGATTCCTGTTTTTCTCCAAATCTTTTTTTGAATAGCAGCCGAAATAATATCTAATTTATCTTTCCTACTAATACTTTTATCAGGTACAAAATAATTTAATGAACTTGTTAAATCAATAAATCCTTCATCAATTGAGTAGGGATAAATATCGTCTGATGCCGCAAAATCTTGAAAGATTTTTTGAATCTCCATATTGACTGCAATATAAGTATCCATTCTCGGAGGAACAATCACAGTTGATTTTGCCCATTCCTCAATAAAGCGTACATAATCTATTGTTGTCGGTAAACCTTGCTTCTTAGCGTTATAGTAAGAGAACTTCCTAGTTTTTACATCAAATGGTAAATCATAGGAACGTCCAACGTTTGATTTTCCAAAGACCTTTTTAAACATAGGAGAGGAAGCAAGAATTAAACCAGCAGAATTATCTGCACGACTCATAACACAAAGCGAAGTCTTAAGTGGATGTAAGCCTCTATCGACACACTCTACACTTGCGTAAAAAGATTTCATATCAATAAATGCAATGTCACTCTTTGGTTCGAGACTATAATCAAACCAAGTCATACTCAATCCTCTAAAGGCATAAAGTTTCCAACGATTTTCCCTATGATACGAGGATTCTCATCATAAGGCGCAAACTTATCTGAATAGTTCCGATTGAGTGAAACTAATCGAAGCCCATTTTCTTCACGATACACTTTCTTAATATAGGTTTGACCATCCCAATCTATCGCATAGATAGCCCCGTCATAATCAAATCCCGTTTGCTTAATAAGGGCTACCGAACCATTTTCATATGTCGGTTCCATTGAATTACCAAACACCCACGATGCAAAATCATAATCAAATTGATGATCGAAGTAAACTGTATCGTAATTACCATCATCAAAATAAGCTGTTCCTGTACCAGCTGATAATTTTTCGTAGACCTTATAGGCAAAACGCTGAGGAATGTCTACAACCTTTGCATTCTGTTTGTTCAACAATTCTGTAGCATAATTAAGTGTTGCTTCTTGATTCCTTTCCGTTAGTTTGAGATAGGTTTCAACTATTTCATACTCTGATTCAAAATATCGAAGATCTACATTCAAAATCTCACTCAATTTGCTTAAATTGTTTTGATTAGGCTTTGTTTTACCTGATTCCCAATTAAAGTATGAGGCTCTACTAATTCCCAAACTGGATGCAAGTTGAGATTGAGACAATCCTTGACTTTCTCTTTTTCTTTTTAATTTAGTAGGTGAAAACATCTCTTCTCCTTTTGTAAGCTTATTAACTAACAAAAGGATACCATAGCTTGTTAAAAAAATCAAGAGTTTAATAAGCCCCCAAGATTTAATTCCGAGAATTAGTTTGAAATGAAAAAGAATGCTGATAAATCAACATTCTTTTTTAGTGTAGTTTGAGAAAAACTAGATGTTTTGACTGTTTAGCTACCAAAAATAGTCATTCTACTATTCTATTGAAAATGCAATATTGGGGAGTTCTCTAGGTTCAATTTTTTTTAGTCCTCCACCATATTTTCTACCGTTAAAGTCAAACTGACCTTGCTCGATTTTAAGTAGCGCATTGTATACCTCATCTAATGAATATTCGTCAAACAATGAGTTATTTTTGGGATAAAGCATTAAATACGAATTCGGAACTATTGCTTTAGAAAAATTTCTTATAAAGCGAAAGCTCAACTCACCAGGAGTTCTGCTTCTTGACATATACGACATTATAATTGGAGCTGGTAATCGCTTTTCTTGCCAATACCAGACTTTTCTATTCTTGTTAATATACCGTTCGGAAGTCGTTCCTATCCCCAATTTTAAATATCTCCATGCATTAGGATATCTGCTTTCTACCTCTTCGGGTAGCAAATCTACATTTAATAAAAATTGTTGATTGTCAAGTATTGGAATTCCATCTTCATTTGAATAAATAAGGTCTTCTTTTAAATATCTTGGACTCGGCAAAATTGGTGTTAATACTTCAGTCTCGATACCATAGCTATTAATCGTATTTTCGTTTAATATAAAAAATTTATTATCTCCCGTAGCAATTCCTCTTTTAACATAGAAAAAGTCACTAATTTTAAATTTATGCTTACTTATAGATTTTTTCTTAGTTTGAGACCATTTTTTTAACGTCTTTAATTCCATTGGATTGTAAGTTAAACTAAAGGACGGAGAATTTATATCGTTCCCAAATGTAAAATTTATATTATGTTCATCTGGCGGTAAAGCCATTTTGTAAGTAATTACTGCAGATGATACTGTGGCAGAATCAAACAAAGTTGTACTTTGGTCAAAAATATGAACATTAAGAAGGGTTACCTTTTCTAATAAATATTTTTTTAGTGCAGTTCCATAATTAACATCTAAAAATTCAGCTGGAATTAGCCAAGATACTATGCCATTTTTATCAACCCAACAATGAGAGCCCAAAATGAAATATATATACAAGTCTGAAAGGCCTGAAACATCAATACCTAAATTATTTTTTATTTCACTACCATACTTTTGTTTTTGTTCATATGTTAGCCTTTGATGTCTAACATATGGCGGATTACTTATCAGTAAATTATATTTATTTGAAGGCTTAACCTCAAGAAAATTACAGTTTGTAAATATTGAGTTTTTATTTTGTTCTTGAAATTTTTTTGCAATAGTTAAGTAATCATTATCTATATCAATTCCATGAATTGCATCAATATCAGTTTTTTCCTTGGCTCTGACCTCCAACAAAGCTGAAAGAAAAGCTCCACTTCCTATAGCAGGTTCAAGAAAAGTGAGTTGCTTAGACTCTACATACTTTAGAGTATGCAACACTATATCCTTAGCAAGTTCAATTGGTGTACTGAACTGTCCAAATTGTTTCCTCTCATTTTTTTCTTTTTTTAATACGATTTTTTTTTCTAACTTTTGTCTTGTTTGTTCATTCATAGTAAACACTCTATATCTGAAATTCTATGTTCCCAGAACCAATCTATTCCTTCAGAAGCTTCATAACCTAGATATCCAGCATCAAAATAACCTGTCAAATATAAAATATAATTTACATCTTCTCCATATTGTTTTTTTAATTGACTCATCTTTTGTGCTTCTTCTTTTCTTCGCTTATTTACATTTGTAAAATCTCCGGCAGATTTTGCTTCAATTAAAATTGGAAGCTCACTTTCAGAAGTGCTTTCTAAAGGTACGAAAGCCCAATCAACTGAAATATTTACAGTATCACCACTGTTATTAGTTACTGGAACATTAATATGTTTAGCATATTCCCCAGCTTCCATAGTAAAAATATCATGCTCTTCATCTTTGGAACGGTAACCGTGTCTAATAAACAGGGTCTCTAATTTTTGAAGTTGTCTCTCTTCTTGTGCATTTCTAATAATAGGGTTTGTATCCGCACCACACAATCTATCAGCAATGACTGCAATCGATCTCTCAACATCATCTGATTTAGGCTCTTGTTGTTCATCTTTCCAAGTAATAATATCATTATCTAATAATTGCGATATAAGAGAGATAGCTTTGTTAAGTTGCTCCTCTAGGTCTTCCCTAGTCATTCTAGGAGGAATAGATGGTGCTATTTTATCTTCCATTCTATTAACTAAATTTTTGGGGATATCTGCAATTCCAATTAATCGGTCTCTAGCTAAAGGGGGACAGGTCGCCATTCTCAAAATTTGTAGACTCTGAGGTGAACTAATCAAATTTTCAACCGATATATTTTTTAAATTGTTTGTTTCTTCAAATACAGTTCTTACTTTTGTAATTGTATTATTACGTACAGTTCTAAAAGCAACTGGTGCAAAATTTATAAACCAATCATTATACAAATCGACAGAACTCTGTATATCTTCTTTCCATATCTGTGGTTTATTCAGATTTAATACCATTTTAAATACCTCTAATATACTTATCTAGTTTTCTTATTTTTTAAAAAAAAAGTCCTCTAAAAACATTACAATTTCTTGCTTATTCTTGGGTGTCAATTTGTATTCCCTTAGAATCTTAATAATTTCTTCAAGACCATCATCTCTCCCTTTAAGATAATCAAAGCTAACTCCAAAGATGTCAGTCATTTTCTCTACCTGTTTCGTCCTTTGGATTTCTTCCCCTGTTTTCACACCTATCATATTGAACTTGAGCTACCCCAAGTTTTTCAGCTACTTCTATTTGAGTAAGTCCCACATCTAGACGGGCTTTTTTTATATTATCTTTTAACATTTCAAAATGCCTTTCACTTTTCTATTGACTTATAACCAAAATAGTTGCATTATGTTTATGTAGCCAAAATGGTTATATAAACACAATGCATACAAAATAGGTGATACTAGTTAACTTATAATGAATATGCAAAAACACCTCAGAAAACTCAACAAAGCGCTCTGAGGCTTTCGTTTAAAATCAATACAATTATACCAAAATAGTAATACAAAGTCCATAAAAAACGAAATATGGCCATATTGAAGATATTATGTAATCTACACTATACGCAACAAAAGATAACAACACTCATTCTTTTTATTCGCCTAGTTTAGGAGCATCAGTTCTAATAAATGATGATTTATTTAACAACATTCGAGACGAAGAAATTGAGCTCCGAGCACTTGAATTACTCTCGAGTTTTTTAGACAAGTATTTTAGTTAGTTTATAAACTATTAAGTTGGACATTTGGGAACAAGGGCGAGCGCCCGAAACTCGAAGTTCTCCCAATCTCTAACTTAAATGCTGGTATTTCTAACAGCTAGCAAACAGATACACTTAAGGCAACGACCTAAGTAACGTGTTGTCAGTAAAATTCAATAGTAACATTGATCTACGCATTTTGCAATTATAGAAAGGAGGCGTTACAGATGAAAAATAATCTTCAAGATTTACGAGAATATCAAAGCCGAGTGGATTTATCAGAATTAGAAAGATCTATTTGTATCAGTATTGACAGTCTAACAGTAATCCTTGATAGTTATAACTGTTCACTAAGACGTATATTTTGGGAATTAAAAAATTCTATCAATTCTATTATTCAAGAATTTAGCATTCAAGAAAATCTAAAAGAAGATTATTTTACACTTTATAAAATGATAAATGAGGATAGTATTAATCTAATTTTCTTCCAATTATCAACCTATGGTGCTTATCAAGTCATACTTTTAGAATTCAACCCAAATTCTCTTAAAGAATTTGGAAATCTTCAAGTATGGAGGCAGATTATGAATTATGCACGATTAAATGGATTAGATGTTAGACTATCACTTTTAGACCCTGCTTTTGATATCTTTAACTGACCAGAAATAGTCTTCTACAACATATCAAAGGTGGAGTTAGTCATAAAATATTCTATGGTAGAGGAGGAAACATAGAAAGTAAATACTGGTGTGCTAGTGGCAGTAATGTCCAAGAGTACGTTTATACGATAAGAACATAGAGGTATTAAGTCATAAAAGAGCCGATAAATTAAATATAGAGAGTAAACCTTTTTGGTGGCGGTTGGAGTTTCAACTTCGAACAAAGTCTATAAACATAGAGACTATTTGAAATAAAAAATATTGCTGATAAATCAACATTCCTATTATATTCACAACAAGAGAAATAAATTATTTTTTCTATTTAGCTACCAAAAGGCTATCAATAAAATTGTAATTATTTTTAATATTATTTTAGTAATACACCTTATTACTGAGCTTCCAATAAATTAACTAATTCTGTCAACAATTTTACATGTATATGACTTATTTTATCCTATCTTTCTATGGTATAATAGATGATAATATAATTAATCTTTAATAGGTGAGGTTTATGAGTTATACTAAAAGTCAAGTATCAAATTTTCTAAATGATAAGATTCTCTATTTCTAAAGATTTTATAATTGAATTTGACGATTACAAAGAATTTTTTACATTTGAAGAGCTTGAAAGAATTATAAAAAGTAACTATGTTTATTGGAATTCAATTTATGAAAGCTCTCCAACTAATTTTGAGTCTACTTGGAAAAGCTTAAATGATAAGTTTAATACAGTAAAAGATTATATTTTCGAACTTAAAGAACTAAATATTGACAATATAAATAATCAAATTTATTACACTTTATCGACTGATCGTGAAACAAGAGAACAAGATAAGATAGTTTACACACTATCAGTAAACTCCCCCATTGACAAAGATACACAATTTCGTAAAATCAGAAGATTTGTTTCCTTCTATATTGAACAGTCTAAAAATAATCTTGATGAAGCTATCAGAAATTTTATCTATCTTTCTAAAAAGAACGATGCTATTGGAAATTATTTTTCAAGTTCATCTCAAGAAATGTCTTATCCAGCACTATATCTACTAAGGAAAAACCTTTCAAACATTAAAGACAATATATCTGATTTTGAAACAAGTATAGTTGTTCCTCTAGATAACAAGTTAAAAGAGATTTCAGAAGACTCGGATGAACAATTTAGAGAAATTACATCATTCATCGAAGATAAACATAATAAAATTCAGGAACAATATGATAAAAAAGTTTCTGAGTTGGCCGAATTTCAAAAATCTATCGACGACTGGCAGAAAGAAAAGCAAACTAAAATTAAAGATTTACAAGAAACCTATGAAAATAAGCTTGCTTTAGAAGCTCCAGAAAGTCTTTGGAATAATCGTGCTGAAGAACATGAAAAACAAGCCAGAAATTGGGCAATATTCCTTGTTTTTACTATTGTAGCTTTAATATTTACTTTAGGAAAACTGGTTCTCGTAATACATGATTATTCATTAAACACTATCAAAAATGAGATACCATTTATATCCGAGTCTTTTATTCTTATTTCAGTGATTTCATTTTTTATCTACATTATTAGGATTTTAATAAAAATCGTTTTGTCAAATCAACATTTAGCTACCGAATATAAGCAAAAAGCTGCTTTGACAAGATTCTATCAATCTCTCACTAAAGCTGGAACGGATATTAGTAAAGAAGAACGACTAATAATTATTAACTCATTGTTTAGTAAAGTTGAAACAGGTCTAGTAAAAACAGATACATCAAATGATAGTGATACAATTTTAGCTATTTTGTCAAAGAACATAAAATAAAAAGAATGCTGATACGTCAACATTCTTTTTTATAACTCCATTGATAAAATAATATGTTTTCTCCAATTAACAAACAGCTATAATTTTGTAATTACCAAAATATTTTAATAGGGCTATGAATTGTTTTTAATAACTCAGTAGAATTTGCTAGATCTGATATCCTACTAAAATCTTTACGAGCTTGTTCAGATAAAATAATTCCCCCTGGCAATAATTCGCGACTAAAGAATTCATAAAAATATCTGAAAGATTGAGCAAATGCAACACCATCTAATTTCATTTCAGATACTATTTTACTAACTAGACTATAAGCTTGGAAATATTGTTGTTGAGGTAATTTCATTTCTTTAAAGCTAGTTTCAAATTTTACAATTGAATCTAAACATTGATTTCTAAATTGTTGATTCATTTCGATACTCCTTCATTACTATAAAATCCTGCTATTATCACAGCCATTTCTGATACAACACATTTTACTACAGATTCTATATTCATTTTGAAATTCCGAGACTTCCAATTCGATTTCGTATATAGATAATCATTCCTACAAATAATATTATCTGAAAACATTCAAATGATAACTACAATCCAATATGGAATGTCTCCTACAATATCATAAATGACACACAAATTACATGATTTAATATAAAATTTAAAAATCTGAATTGTTTTTAAAATTTTTATACTCTCTAAAAACACCTCTATAATACATACTCAGACCTAATATAGCAATAAATTTATGAATAATAGTATTTGATTCGAATAAAATGTTAATGGCTATCCCAGTCATTATAAAACTAATTGCAATTATTAAACGATGCTTCATCTGTACCTCAACTTTCTATATCTCCAGTTCTTCCCCAAAAACTTATAATAGCTCCACCATATCCCCTTAAAGAAACAATCCCTTCTCAAAGCATGAGAGTTCACCTTCAATGCTGGACAATATAACTTCAAATTGTCTCATCATTGTATCCATCATGGATATCTCCTTACATTTATATGAATTGTTTTATCTTGTTAAAAGCTCTATGAGTTTATAATACTCATTTTTCCTTATCTCGTTATACCAAAAGAAATTAATCCTTGAGCTAGATTTTTACTCAATTGTCCATATGTGGCAATTTCTTTGTAAAATGTCGCAACCTTTGGGCTCAATGATTTCTGACTATGAATCCCACTAACAGCTTGCTGACGAAGAGCTTCTGCCAACCCCATGACAACTCTCTGCTCATTTTTTGTATTCTCTAATAGAGTTTTATAACGTAATAAAATATCTCGTTCATTTTTATGAATCTCTGTATCTAAAATCAAATTATAAATCTTATTGAGAATTTCTTCTGTTCTCTTATCCATAAATTATCCTCTATAACCTGAAAGACAATAGCTCCTACCCAATGAAGATATCCAACTATTAACCATGACATCTTTAGTTGACTCAAAATCACACTTAGTTACAATATCTCCATTCTCAATTTGGAAATTAACAGATGAAACATTGTCCAAACATGTAATGACGCGAAAAAGTATCGTCAACAAAAACTTATAAAGTTCCCTTTTGGTTCATTCCTTTTAAACCTATACAAATCAATAGTAGAGTGGCTATGATATCAACAATATCTTGTGACTTTAGTAAAGACAAGACTCCTAGAGAAATAATGTAAAATATACTAATTACTTTTCTCATTATCTACAAAAACTATCTGCCGCTAGCCCACCTGTTGAAATCGCAATGCAACACCAACAGGAGCAGTAAATGCAGTTAGACCTATATAAATTGACATACCAACTAATACTCCACAAGTAGGATTTAACCCACCAGAGTACTCTTGTAAATCACTGTTTTTTAGAATTGAAAACTGATTAATTGAACTATTCATTGTACATCCTCTCTCTTTTTAGCAAATTCGCATAGCTGAAGCACCACATATAATCGCAGCTCCAGCGTAGAAAAAGCCTATCTCAGTCATCCCTGCCCTACCTGAAATACATGCCAAATCATTTTTACCTCCTTCAACACAATAATAGAAAGAGCATCAGCTTTAAACACATTAACTTGTTCTATTGTTTTTGTATCCATGATGAATATCTCGTATATAATAGAAATCTTTTGTCAGATTATAACCTTGACAAGTTCAGTATAGCAGAACAAAATCGATTTTTACCACAAAGTATTTACATGTTGCTAACTCTACTTATCTTCAAATTTAAATAGACACATTATCGGAGTTATCAAAAAGTCTTGAAAAAGTCCAGAATGATTATAATCTGATTACCCAAAATATGATTTAGACATAATTAGTTAATATCATTCTGCATTACTAGTTTAATTTGATACAGTGCAAATCGAAAAATTAATAGCAATAATAAAAAGCCATTTCCAAAAAACAAGAAATACATTGCTAAATCACTCTTTAAATAGTATAGAAACCAAATAAGCATCCAAAGTATGCTTATTTTTATAAAGATATTACTTACTATCCATTCAATCTTTAGCAAGAGATAATTAACTATGTTCATTATAACAATCTCCATATTTCCATCCTCATCATATCTATAGCTCAATCACTTTACTACTATGTCTCAAAATAATTTATTATTATATACTATAAGTAAAACGCTAACTCATTCTTTTTTTGAAATATGTAATTCGATATTATTCGAGCAAATAATGTATCCTACTGTGAATAACACTACAAATATATGAGTATAAAATAATACAGATGACGACTTATAACCATCTATAACGACAAAAATAATTGATAATAGTAACAGAAAAAATGTAGGTGCTAAAATCTTTTTAATAAATTGCTTGTATCGATTAAAGCATAGTTCAAAACTAATGTTTCCTCTCTTCTTATTATGCGTTAATAAGTGAATCAGCAACTCAAAAAACACACTACCTACAGAAAGAACTAAAACTTCGCTTATTGGAACATTTAGAACTATTCCAATCGCACCTATTATAAAAAAAGATATAAAAAGAGCTAAAATTAGCCTAAATTCACCACTTTCCATCAACTAACCTCTTTTCTATAAAAATCTAGCGATAGCCCATATAGCTGTGCAATATTGTGCTCATAAAAAATCTCCAGCCCAAGTTCCAGCTCTTGGTGCAACCAAACTACCAATCATTGCTCCTGCTAATGTGCAAACTTCCCCTGCACTAGCTGTTCCTCCCTCAATACTAGCCAACATTTCGGTATCCAAAACATCAAATTGAATCGTTGTCTTTGTTTCCATGGGGAATACCTCCATATTAATTTTTATTTTTGACAGATTATAACCTTGACAAGTTCAGTATAGCAGGAAAGAAGAGATTTTTACCACAAAGTCTTTAAATGTACTTTTTTCATCACGAAACGTATTTTTTCAGGATTTGTAACCTTTCAAGATTAAAAATAAACCATTTTAAAATTTATTCCACAAATCGCTGCTAGATATTGTGAAGTCGTCACTCTAGCTTTTTTTTGTCCAGTTTTATTGTTATGACTATTTCCTAGCTCATTTGTAGGAACTAGCTAAAAAATAATGAATATAAAGTCATAACAAAAGAGTCCCCCTTAAAATATTCTATAGAATATTTTAAGGGGGACTCTTTTAAAGTTCTATTTCCAAGATCTGTGTAAAGATATAATTTTTACTTGTAGTTTTCAAACATACATTTGGATAAGATTTTAAGATTCTTCGAACATTGACCAATCCTATACCCCGTCCTACTCCTTTTGAAGAATTGTCACGCTTGAATATATCTCTCAGTTCGATCTCTCTTTCTAAAGTAGAATTTTTAACAATCATGACTAATTTATTCCATTCTCTATCTTCAAGGAAACAAACTGCTATTCCTCCCTCTGCTGCGGACTCTATAGCATTATCTAACAAGATAGAAGTAATTGTTAAGAAGTCAATTTGTTCCATATTTTTTATAGAGAACCGTTCACTAATCTCCAGGGAAACTGGAACAGATAAGTTTTGGGCCTCTGATAACTTAGATAATAGTAAACTCTTTAGCGCCAAATCATTGATATTTCTTAGTTGTGCTACGTCAAAACGCTTACCTTTTAATTTTTCACCAGAATTTTTTAAAACACTATCATAAACTTGAGAAACTAGATTAATATCTTTTTGATCTATACCTATTTTTAAGCTTGACAAAATATTAGCATAATCATGTCTAAAGCTTCTAATTTCTTGATATAGCCCCTCAACTTGTTGACTATAATTACTAAGATTTTGCAATTGAATTTCTTTTTGTAGAACGACTTTCTCCTGTAATTCTTGAAGTAATTTTCTATCCAATAGATTAACAAAACAAATAAACAATAAAAAGTAAACTGCTGTCAATAATTCTTTATAATCCAACATTCTATCCCAACTTACTTTATCACTGTAGTTTATATAAGATGGTAAGATAAAATAAGCTAGCATTAAAGTATCCGCAGTAATTAAAATAAATTTTGTCTTTCTATCCAAGTTCTTTATTTTTAAATGACTAAAATTATATCGAAAGAGACTAATAAGAAAAAACACAATAATTTCAGCTAATAAAGAGAAAATCATTGTTCCTAGATTAGTTTCATATAGTCTATACAATATTGGAATCTTAGAAATTATAAAGTAACCTAAAAAATTTCTGATGACATCCCAAAATCCAAGTGGAAATAATGAGTAAAAAAGTAATAAAGAAACCTTACTTCTTAATTTACTAATAGACAAAGTATATAGGATAAAAAAGGTAGGATAAAGCAATAATGACCCAAGAAAGTAAAATCCAGTTGATTTAAATAAAACAATAAATAGGAATGATAAAAGATGGAACAGAATAATGGACATTACTACTTTTTTTAGATTTAATTTCTCACCTAAAACCCTAGCATGGATACATAACAATAGAAAAACACCTATAATATTTAGAAAAAATATCATCTAAATCTCCTTAGTCATGAAGTCTTTCGATAGCTTTCATAAGTGGACGAATTTTTAATCTAGAGACAATACAAGAGGACCCGTTCTGAAAATGAACTAACCGATTTTCTTTATCAATTAAAGATATATTATAAGGATTTACGATAAATGATCTATGACATTGAAATAAACGTGGTTCCTGTTTAAGAATATCTGACAATTGTCCATAAAATTCAACTATGTCTCGTTTGGAATAGAGAGTCAACTTATGAGCAATTGTTGATGTTTCAATATACAATAAATCTTTAAAAGGGACTTGAATTTGAGCTTTGGATCCTGTAAATATAAAAGAGTCCTCAGATACTGTTTTTCTTTGATTATCGCTAACACTTGAAATAACATTTTCAATTCGTTTGATAAATAATGGTTCAGGTAATTCTTTATCAATGAAATCAATAGCTGATACTAAATATTCAAAAGATACAGGCATAAACTCAGAATGTGATGTTACAAAAGCAATCACTGCTTGAGAATCAAGTTTTCTAATTTCTCTAGCAATGTCTAACCCTCTTTTTTCTTCATCTTTTATTTCGATATCAAGTAAAAATAATTGGTGATTTCCTCTCTCTGAAATGTCCTCTAAAAGCTGTTGAGGTTTTCCATAAACCTCAAAATGCCTATACTCAATCTTATTATCCACCAAAATTTTTTTGACAATATTTTCAATTCTAGTCTGTTGTAAAAAATTATCTTCTAGTATAAAAATATTCACTACTTCACTCCTATATATTTTTCCACTGATTTTTTAATATTGTAAAGTGTCTTCTAGAACAAGCGATGTCTGATACTCTATCATCCATAAACATAATCGTTCTTGTCTCATGATTAAATCCTGCTATTTTATGTTTATTCACAAGAAATTTTCTATGGCATCTAATAAGTTCTTCTGAACTTTCCTCTTCAATTTTAGCTAGTGAGGTTGAAGCTTCAAAATTCCCTTCCGCTGTTACAAAAAGAACAGCATGAACTTTTGTTGGGTGAGTTGTAACATAATAAATTTTAGAGAGTGGTACCTTTACTATAGCTCTATCTTGATATAAAATGTAGTCTTTCATATTTAGCCTCCTTCTATCAGTTTAATCTTATCAGAATGATGGAAATTAAATTATAAAAATCTCAAATGGTTTCTATACTGTCTCAAATGGTAAAAATTTTCTTAATTTAGACATTTCATGATAAAATAGATACTTTTTAGTATCTCAATAATATTAATCTTTCTTCATTTGATAAACTATTATCATATGAAAGGAAAGCTATGAAGGCAATTCAAATTTTACACTATTCTTTATTTGGATATATTTTATCTCTGTATTTAAAATATTATTTCTTTAAAAAAATAAAAACATTCAAAAATACAAAAATTTTACAAGGACATAAGATTAACTACAAATATAAATCTTCTACTTATTTTATCATAAAATCAAGGTCTCTAACATCTAAAAAAATGAAACTCTATTTAAAATCTATCCAATTTCATTCAAAAAAATCAGAAGTTATCATCATAGGCAGTCAAATTGATTATGATGAGCTTTATCGAAATCACTATAGTGTGTTTGGTGTTATAGACATAACTAATAATAAATCATTAAAATATATTAAAGAAAAAATTCATTTTTACTTGGAAGAGATCTATGAATTTAAGAAGGATAGAAGTGATTAAGTCTCTGAAATAAGATCTCAAGTCTTATAACTTTATATTCGTAATCACCTATCCATTACAGAATTTTGATTTCTTACTCCACATGCTCGAGTTTCATAGCAAATTTTAGTGTCATCTTAAAGCAGTCATATTTTGTCAGTCTTCTTTTTCTGATTTATTGAAATCGATTAGAACTTTTGAGTCTGGGCAAAATCTCAATTCCTGAAGAAAATGGAGTAAATCTTCCTACAAGAAAACGCATAGTATCAAGTTTCAACACCTAATACTATGCGTTTTTCTGATTTTAAGGACTTTTTTTATCCTAAATAGACTATATTTTAAAATTCGTGATCTAACTACCATTTCGATTAGTTAAATCTTTCAATCTTTCTTCTCCAGATTTAATCATCTCTTTCTCCACTTGATTCCATTCTCCAAATAGTAAATCATGAAGAACTGTTGCTGCTGAAGTTGTATTTTCTCCTGAATCATATACACAACTTCTATCTCGTTGGTAAATTTGAATTCTTTCAAAAATAGCTAGTTCTTCCAATTGTCGTGTATTATCAACTAGATGATTTACAATGAAATCATGATGTTCTTTTGGTGTTGCACGGGCTTGATTTGGATTGATAGCGTATAGTTCTTCGTATCGGATAAGGGTACTCAGATAGGACAGCTTAGGTTTTGTCGCAATTAAAGCTAATTGTACTTCATATCCCTTATTTTTCAAGAGTTGTGCTGTTTTCTTTGGAACATCAATCGTTCGTAAAGTTCCCTCAATCAAAAGATTGTATCCCAAATGACTCAATTCAGTTACTAAAGACTCTACCATTTTACCTGCAAAATCTTTGGTGTATTCTACACTATCTTTGCCATATTCTTGCTGCAGTTCTAAATAGTGTGGATGCTGAGAACGAAAACTATCGCCATCTATGATAACAATATTTCCTTGAAACTCTTTCTGTTTAATACGATGAATTGTAGTCTTACCGGCACCACTTTGCCCTCCAAGCAAAATCGCTACAGGTTGCTTACTGGACTTTTTTCCTCTTGTCAGTGAGCGAAGGTTCCTTGCTAAAGCCTGTTTAAATTGACTATCGGTATAATCTTGGATTCCCATTAGGCTACCATCCGTTTTTCAGATATCTCTAACATACGTTCAATTCCATCCAAATAGCCACTATATCTCTCAATTTCATCAAAAGTCTCTACTAAATAGATATTCGTATGAATCAAGTCAGCTAGATCGTCACTCATTAAAATCCAAGGATTAGATTCATCATCAATGCTAATTCCCTGACTATCTTGATAACGATAGAGTCGAGATAATAGATTAGCACCTCTTTCTTTCACTATTTCAATTTTTAAAGTCAATTCATAATCTTCAACAGGATTCAGCATTTTATCTTCTCCTACAATATCGACATAAGATACATTAAACTTCTGACAAATGATGTCTATTAGTTCCGTAGAGACTGAACTCGTTCCATTTTCGTAACGGCTCAAGCTATTTCGAGAAATTCCTACAATTCGGGCAAAGTCGTGTTGTGTTAAGTCATGTGTTTTACGTAAGGATTTTATGTTCTTTCCAATCATGGCAAACTCCTTTATTTTTATAATTCAATTATAGCATAAAAAAGCATAATGCACCAATTTTGGTGCATTATTGACTATTTTTCCTAAACCTCTCTAAATTCTTCTCTAATTGTTCCTTATGAAGTTGATTCTTAGCTTCCTTTAATGTGTCGTCCAAAGTTTCTTCTCTATAAGTTGCTGCTGTTTTTAGTTGTTCTGATTCTTGATCTGGAGTGAAAATGATATCTAGCAGTCGGTCTATTTTTTCAAGATCTTGGGTAGACATATCAGATAGTCTATGAATCAGCTTTTTAAATATATCACTATTGTCGTGATTTTTCTTAAAAAATGTTGTAAACATCTATAACCTCTCAAAAAAAGCAGCCTATCAGGACTGCTTAGTGTAATTCGGAAATCGCATCATAAATTGACTGCAATTTCTTATTGTCTTTATTCTTTGTGTCAATCAACGTATGTAGCTCTTCAATTTTCTTTTGACTACTTTCAATATCGCTATTGTTATCCGCAATAAGTCTTTTAAGATGTTGCTGATAACTTGTAGTGATATCTGTCTCTTTTCCTGTTCTAACCTCTGTAACTTTGGGTTTAGAACTAGGATTTGATTCCGTCACAGGTGCTTGTTTACGCTTTTGAAAAGCTGCTTCATAATTTACATCATTACCTCCTTGATGATTTCCAAATAAGGCCGCAATTTTATCTGGATCTTCTTGATTTTCTGATTTACCTTCTAATGGTTGATTAAAATTCCAATCTTTTGTCATTCACTCATTTCATCCTTTCTAAATTCAGAATCATCGAATTGTCTTTCTTTACCAAAGGCATGGTCAAGAGCTTCTTCAAAACTCATGTGGCTAATGCTTTGACGCCTTTTGAACGTCGCAAACATCGCTGTCTCCAGTTGCTCTTTGTATTCAGCTAGTTTTTCTGTCTCTCTTGCTACCTTGCTTTCTTGCCTAGTGACCTTTTCTTCTAAGCGTTCAATAATGGTCATATACGATCCTCCTTCATTCTAATATTAGCTAAAACATCTTGATTTTGTTATCACAATTCTAAACATTGAGAGGTTTGTCTTACTGGTTGATTCCTCAATGTCTCTTTTGCATTCTCTATCATCAATTGTAAATCTGATTTCTTTTCTCTAAGGACATCATTCCAGTCTACTTTTTCTTTCCCAGATTCATTATCAGGGAAATCCAGTAAAACAGGAAATCCTGATTGAGATAACTTATCAGAAAAATCTTTTCCTGCATCATCACAATCTACCGCAAGTGTCAATAAATCAGGATGATTATCAAAATAGCTGGTGGTATCACGAATTGTATTGATCAAAGGCAATAACTTTGAAGGTATTACTGTATCTAAAAATTCCAACTTCTGATTTTCTTCAGCTATCAGTCGTAAAGTTTGATAAGCAACAACGGACCTTTTTAATCCCTCCATAGATACCAAACGAACATCAGTTAGACTTTGTTGATGAAGTTCGTAATAGCTCATCAAGTCGATGAACGATTCACAAAATACCAGCTTATTTGGTTTACCAATGTCAAAGGATATTCCAACATGTCCATGGCTTCCTTTTAGAATCGTTTTTAACCTCTCTCTAGGAAGAGAGTGATTCTTATATATCCCTTGTAAGCTTGCTGCCTGTAGCTTATGACGATGATCAAAGCTTTTAAATACAATAACAGGTTCAACTGTTTCATTTGTTTTCCAACTGGCTTGTGCTATCAATCCTTCTTGAATCATTCTTTGTATGATTTCTTCTGAGATTCCTCTACATTCTGTTAAATAATATCTGGCCAGACTACAGTTAGAATCTTCTACTCTCTTTAAAGGATAATAAAATGGTCTCTCTCTATTTTCTTGAACAGCTTCTTTTTGAAAAGGTTCTTCAGAAAGAAAGGCTAGAGCTTCTTTAAAAGAAATTCCCTTAACAAGTCGAACAAAATCAATGACATCACCTTGAATATCTCTTGAAAACCATTTAAAAGTATTGGTAGTTGAAAAAATCCGAAATGAATCGTGTTCAGGATGTTCATAGACACTGTTAGAAACTTGTTTAAAGGAGATACCTAAACGACTTGCTACATCAAGAATTGAAATTTGCTTACATTCTTCTATTTCCATGCAATATCATCATTTTGTCGTAGTATTTGGCAGTGATGGAACAGATGAGGATTCTTCCAAAGTTTTGGGAGTGGCCTTATCCAAATCATCTAACCCAGATTTCCAAACCTGCACTTGATTGACCAATAACTTACCTGGTAGTTTCGAATAAGACAACTTAACCGTTCTGGTTTCTGTCTGATTGGTTTTTGATTGGTTGGCATTCTTTAAATCAGATACATAGGTTACATTATAAGAGACCATGGCAATGACTTGATTCGTAGTCTGATTGACAAAGATATCTGCTTTTTCAAAATGATAATCCAAAATATAATCCTTATACACTTGGTTCATGGCATCATTTTGACTTGACAATTCTTGAGAATAAGCCGATTCAGTCATATAAGGTTGAATACGTGTATTATTTTCTCCGAGCTTTTCTTTCGTATAGTACTGCGTCAAAAATTCTTTTACAGTATCCGATGACAAAATGCTGGCTTTATCTTCTGCTTGTTTGTCCTCTACAAGTTTAGCTGCAGCCAATTCGATTTCTTTGCGACTTTGTTTAGCAGTAGAATGTTGACCAGCAGTATATCCCATCATGAGAATAAAGCTAGTTGCAGCCACTGCTCCGACACTAATTAAGGCTTTAGTTTTGACTTTATTTAACATCTTAGACCTTCTTTCTATAAAAACTAGGTCAAGAATAACAAAAAGAACTTGTAAGTTTTATCACATAATGAGTTAAACATATCTATTAAAATTTTAACTCCTTTATCCTCTCATACACATTATATACCTTACTAGCACCTTATTCGTAAAGCAATAGTTTAACTCCCTCTACCTTTTTACACTATCTAGCGTTAGTATAACTCTAGACTAGATGGTTAAAACACCTCAATAAACTATATCCTCATTATACCTACAAAGTGTCTAATGCAAAATTGTCCTCAGCTATAAAAAAGCTAGAGCTTTCCAGTTTGCGGAACTCTAGCTTTTATGTGATTTGTTTCAGGCTCTTTATTTTGTTGGTTTTTTATCGATTAGTATATTACATAATTGTTGAGCAAGTATTCGCATTTAATTACAGTTATATCCAAATTCACGAGTTTGAAGAGCAATTTTCCACCAAGATTCGCGACTGATTACTGTATTTCCAATTTCTTTATTATCATTTGGGAGAACTTCTAAAAGTGCATAAGTGAAGTTATCTTCAAAATAACTTGCACCTTCTTTTTCAAAAAGTTCTTTTAAAGCTTTATTGCCTCCGTGGTATGTTTCAACGTATTCAGACCAACGTCCCCAAAGTTTTTGTTTGCCGTAAGCAGACCCTACATATTGTTTTCCAGTCTTAGTGTCTGTTTGTAGATAGACAGCGTTCAAATGAGACAAGGCTGTTTTCCATGTTGGATTTTGATTTTTAATGATGCTCTTCAGTTCTTGATAAGTTAATCGAACGTTTCGATAATCTTGAAACTCAACACTTGAAATTTCACGCTCTAAAATAGAGTGTAGTGTAATTTCTCTCGCTGTAGCCGTCTCCAAACGAATTCGGATATGTCTTGATTTAGAAGGACGCTCAAACTTAACGATTAAACGGCCTTTTAACTTACTGTGTTCAGGAGCTAAATTCAACTTATAATAAGTTGTCACACGATCTTCATACGTTTGTTGATAAGTCCCACTTTGAGAGTAAGCTCCCACAAAGAGCCATAATTTGTTAGCCTCATCATATGGAATTAAGTGAATAGTATAAGGACGGTCCATTACATAGTTCCAGTTAGCTGTCTCCGTTTTACGTAAAGTATCATGATGATAGCCCATTTGTTCCAATAATTTTGGCTGGTCATTAATATAAAGACTTTTTGTATCAATTCCAAATTGATCGATTTTATCTAATTTGACATAAAAGTCCTTTGGATTTTGAATGTTTAATATTTCTTGCAATACTACTGTTTCCATTTTAAATTCCTTTCAATTTGTAGTGAACTACTTACTTTCTAAATCTTGCAATTAAAATAGCATCTTTTTTCAACAATCCTCCAATTACATATCGTTCATCAAAACTTTCCACAAAATTACGAAAGGATTGTGGAATTTTGATTTTTATATTTTGGCTCGTCTCAATACCCACATTTTTATCCATACAGACAGATTTTATTAATCTTAAAAAGTTTTTATCATCTATTACAGAAAGAAAATTGTCATAACACCTAATTACTTCCTTGTTATCAGAAAAAATAATCGGTATTTTACCGAGAGTTTTATTTAATTCATTTGCATTATCAGAAAAATCCTCTCTTAACATAAATATATTAGCAAAGAGTTCTATCACAAAATCTCTTTTCATTTTTTTACTAAGTTTTTCTTTGATAGTATTCTGAAATAAACACTCCGATAATCCCTGACGTAATTATGGAGGTGATGACAGTATTGATAAAATCCGTGTTAACAATAATATCCATTTTCAAATCCCTTTCTTTATTTAATTAATGGCGCTAATTCACTGTTATTTTAAGAAATCACCCTGAAAAAACTCAAAGTTTTCTAGAATACATAAAAGTACATTAAATAACTTTAAAAAATCTGTTTCAAAGAGTGGACGCTCCCATCGCCCATGACTAATCATATTCCTGTTAGGTTCTTCTAATGTAAAGTTGTTTGTATAACTAAAAAATTTGAATAACCAATGAAATAGACTAATATCAGTAAACGTCTTATTTACAATTTGATTATTTAATAAATCAACAGAAGATTTTCCAACAGGTATAATTTTTTTATTTGAAAATGGTTCTGAAAATCTGTTTAATGCACCATCAATAGCTATAGTAGCAAGTGTATAAGCAGCGTAATAATTTTGGCTTCTATAACTTTCGATCATAGAATCTATCAAGGGTTCTGAGTAATACGTTGAGTCTTTTAACTCTTGTATAAGCTCCTTATCTTCAAGATCTTCTTTTAATAGAGTTTGCCACTCCTTTATCAATTCTTCAAAATCTATAGTGCAGATTGTTCGATAGTCATCACTATAGCTATGGTAGATTACCCAACCTTCTTCAGCAAGTTTTTCAATATTTAAAGTGATTGCTTCTGATTCTGTTTCAGAATAAGGTTCATGGTATTCCTTTAAAAATTCTTTTAAACTTTCAGTAAAATTAAAAGCAGATTTCTCAAAAATATTGTGAATAGGCTCAAGGAACCGTCCAATATTATCTATTTGAGTTTTTAAAAGAATTGAACTAAATGCTGCTTCTGTTTCAGATAGAATTTTAAGATATCTTTGGTTATTTAAAATAGACGCGGCTGAGTTAATTTCTGTTAGAAAAGGTTTAGTGGTTTCAGCTATTTGTTTAGAAAAATTAAAACTGGATAAGGCAGCCTCAGTAGCTTTATTTACTTGTAGCATACTATTTTGAACCTCAATCAATCTTGAATGATTAAGTGTCTCATGAAAAACTCTAAGGGATTCTGTAAGATTATTATTTTGAACTGCGACTTTATCAATAGTCAATTTGTTTTTTTGAACTTCACTATGATTGTTTTCCATAGGGCTATTTCTTTCTATATGTCATGTTTTAATTATACCACTAAGTATTCAACATTCACGAGTTTTGTAATGATTAAAAAGAAATATTTTCATTAAAAATGTACAATTGAACGTATTAATACTTTTTACCAAAATGTACTTTGTAAATGATAATTATTAAGCACCTCTAAATAAAAAATGTACTTTATCCAACATTAAAATAAAGTACATTTTTTAGAGAGTATATATTAAGACTTAAACCCAGTTTTATCAAGAGTTAACTAAAGTACAAAAATTTTTAGTTTTAGCCTTAAGTTTACCACTCTTCATATGGTTTTCTTTTATCGGCATCAAAGCGGCATCTGTAAATGGTTTATTGGGCAATTCTATTTTACAAAGACTATCGCAACCATGTTAAACAGCAATGGGTTTGCAGTTTCTTTTTCTGGAGATAAGGGAATATTATCCCAGACTATTTTTTATATTTTAGTTAATCTGAGCTAGTAGTGATTGGTTAACCTGCCACAAATGATATCCTCATCAACAATTCTTTATATCTAGTAACTTTTGGATATAGGATATTCTCCCAAGATTTGCTTTTAATCTAGACCTATATTTTACAAGAGGATAAAGCGTTTGCAGTCTTCATATTCCTCAGAGATTTATAGTAGATAACTAATACTGTACCAAGCATAACAATAATAGATAGGAAGATATCGAAAATGAAGAACTCACCAAAAATCGCGTTGATTTGCTAAAACGTTATTATACCTCTTCCGCTTATACCCTGCCCAGCCTGCCAAGACAAGCAAAGTAAGGTTAAAGATGATAAAGAAAGTCGTAAAACCAAATAATCCATTCTGAGCTAAATCTTCCGTGTAAAGTTCGGTCTCTGTAAAGAACAGATAAATTCCATAGCCCTCCACGAAAATAAGAAAACTGACAAAGCCAATCAGGAAAAGTCCACTGGCAATAAGAAAGAGCCTCCATAAAAGAATGAGAATTCCTCCTACTGCTAAAAAAATTACTGGGATAAGGAGTAAATCATTCATGACTTGTTCCTTTCTAATCAATCGACTGACGGTAATGGGTGGCAAGGGATGAATCAAATTCCTCTAGCTTTTGAACTAAGTCCAAATACTCCTCTTTCTCATGATCTTCAAAGTCCACACCTCGATGATTCTGAAGCGCGATTTCCAATTGACTAGTGAGTTCTCGTTTGGAAAAGCTGTAATCCCCCGTCACTTCCTCATAATGTTCCTTTAGTTCCTTGTAGGCTTGGTATTCTTCAGGTGTTTGAAATCCCTGTACCAAAGCCTCTTCTAATTGATAATAGGTATCTTCCATCATAATTGTTACCTCGTTTCTTTCTTTCTATCTTTATTCTACCGCGCTTTTCTTTTCTTGTCCGCTATTTGTATCTATTTTTTAATCCAATTCAAAAGAAAGTTGTTCCTGCTTTTCTTTTCCTTTTTCATGGAATTGTCTTAAGGCTTGATCAATAATATCTAAATCCGTTTCTGTTTCAATCAATGGCGCGAGTACATCGTATTCGGCCTTTTTTGTTTGATAGTCCTCTTCCTTTGGAAAATTTTTCTCAATTTCAACTTTAGCAGTAGTCCATTTATCTTTTAATTCATCCAATAAGTTCTGAGTTTTCACTTGGTCATCTTTAATATGATCAATCGTATGCTGAAGCCTTTGAATTGTCCCCAAAGGAGAATACAAATCTAAACTGACAGAATACTGATTTTCTCCTACAATCTTAACAGAGAAGGTTTCAGGAAGAGGTTGATTTGTTGGAAGACTAAGCATTTTAATGTCAAATCCTCGATAGCTTGCTAGGGTTCGAAATTCTTTGCTGTCAGCTTGATTATGACGGATAAGACGGTGTAGAGATTCACCTGCTTCAGCTCGTTGCTCAAAAGCTTGCTTACCTACCGTCATAGAAAATGCCTGGTCTTTCGACATTTCAGACTGTTGAATGTCGCCTTCATACTTGCTTAATCGTTTTTCAAGAATGGGGATATTTTCTTCACAGTAAGAGATTGTATGACGATAGTGATCCTTGCTGCGTTGAAAGGCGCGTCTTTGATTTTCTAATAGAGTTAGATCATTCTCTAGTTCCATCTTATATTTGAGATAAGGATTACCTGTTGCTAATGCCTTAAAATCAGAAGCCGTCATGGTCTGCTCATCAATATCTTCTGCAGCACGAATCGGCTCCTTAGAAGTCATAATCTGCTTAATATAACGGAGTTTGTTCTCCTGAGTTGCCCATAGATAATTATCAAACGAACCTTTAGTAATGTAGTGGTAAATATCCACTTCCTTGTTTTCATTTCCCTGTCGGATAATCCGTCCATTGCGTTGCTGAATGTCACTTGGTCTCCACGGTACATCCAGGTGGTGAACTGCTTTCATCTTGCTCTGAACATTTAAACCTGTTCCTCCTTTTTCAGTTGAGGCAAGGAGAATCCGCACCTCTCCTGCATTGACCTTTCGAGACAAACTATTCTTCTTTTCATCACTATTGGCATCATGTACAAAGGCAATTTCTTTACTAGGGATTCCTCTATCAACTAATAAAGACTTTATTTCAGAATAGACATCAAAGCCATTATCCTTTTTCTTAGGTGTCCCAATATCTGAAAAAATCATCTGAGTAGCCTTATTTTCCATTCCCTCACGATAAATTCTCTCAACATTATCCACTACCTGAAGCAGTTTATGATTGTCTGCTAGATTATAGCTAGAGTCCAATAAACGCATATCAATAGCTAGTTTTCGTGCCTCACCCGTAATTTTTAACATGTTATCCTGGCTTGGATCAACTGTTCCACATTTAACCGCATCTGACCTCATAACTAATTCTTCTAAATAGAGTTTCTGGTTTTCAGTTAACTCACTCTCAATAGGGATAATATGGGCTTCTGGAACAGGTAAATCCAACATATCTTGTGTTTGAATGTCGGCTGTTTCTTTATAGATTTTCATCAACTCAGGTAGATTGACAAACTTTTTAAATCGTTTCTTAGGTTGGTACTTATCCCCTGTAGGAGCTAATTCCATAGAGTTTTGAATTTCTCCAAAAGCACCTACCCAAGAGTCAAAATAATCAACTTGATAGCGTTTTAAGATATCTGGTTGAATATAGTTCATCATAGTATATAACTCACTAATAGAATTGGAAACAGGTGTTCCTGTCGCAAAGACAATATTTTTAAAATCATGTTCTTCCTGAATCTGTCGAACCTTCATTTCCATATCCACGTTCTTCTTAGAGGTTGTATTGGTAATACCTGCTACATTCCCAAGTCCAGTAATTGGACGAATATTCTTAAAGTGATGTGCTTCATCCACAAAGAGAAAATCAATCCCTAGGTTCTCAAAATCAATAAAACTATCACGATTGAAGCGTTGCAGTTCTTCCAATTGTCTCTCTAAACCACTTATTGATTGTTCCGCTTCTTTAACAGTATACTTATTTTCAGAATGTGTTTTAATCTCTCGTAATTCATTGAGTTTATCCTCTATATAGTTCATCTGTCTTTCCTTACTGACAGGGATTTTTTCAAATTGAGAATCCCCAATGACAATGGCATCGTAATCTCCTGTAATAATACGTGACACAAATTGTTTTCTTCTCGCCTTCACAAAATCTTTCTTAGTGGTCACAAAAACCTTTTTAGTAGGGAAAAATTTCATGATTTCTTGGCCAAATTGAGCAGACAAACTAGAGGGCACTACGTACAAGGGCTTATGAACCATCCCCAACTCCTTTAATTTAAACCCAGCACCAAGCATGGTCAAGGTCTTTCCTGAACCTACCTCATGAGCTAACAAGGCTCTTTTTTCTTCTACGATTCTTTGAATGGCATTCTCTTGGTGAGGACGAAGACTAATGTTTTGAGCCAAGCCATCAATAACTAAATGGCTACCGTCATACTCTCGACTAACCGTCCGATTATAAAGACGATTATAGCCTTCTTCAATGACTTGTTGGACTTCGGGATAACGTGAGACAAATTCTTGAAAGAGCTCTTGTAAATGCTGCTCTTTTGCTCTTAAAACAGAGGTTTTTTCCAAATCTGTGATAGTCTTTTTCTTTTCTCCCTCCGTAACAGTCATAGTAATCGTCGGTTGGTTCGAATTAAGTAAATTCTCAAAGATCTTTCTTCCTGTATCATAACGTGACCCACTAACTCCAAGACTACTATCTTTGGCGCTTGGATAGCGATAAGCAAATGATGTCCTTAAATGAACCTGCCCATCGACAGGATTCACTTCAATAACTTGTTCTACATCTGGCGAAGACAATTCAAATTCACGATTGGTAAAACATTCAAAGGCAAATTTACCATAAACGGATTGAGGAATCCAACGTGACCCTATTTTAAACTCAATATCTGCCAGATGAATCCGTGGAGGGCGAACAGATTCTAACAAATCTAAAGCATGGGACCAGTCACAATCTTGATTGTTTTCTTCTACTAATAGTTGAACTACTTCTATCTTGTTGAGAATATCTCCTGACAAAAACTGGTTCTTAGAAAGATATTTTCTTTCCCCTCTTAAATAACTTTCTGGATCCATTAAAACCTGGTCACCTAACTCATCTAAAATAGCAGCTTGGCTATGTTCAGGGTAAATTGATACCATATAGTCTAAATCAACCCCTCTACCATCCGATAAACTGGAGTTTAAGGCATCTAGAGCCGTTGAAACTCTTGCAATCACTCTCTCTGGCCTAACCAATGCTTTCTCAAAGGCTAAAGATTTTTTATATTTTACTTTCTGGTCTTTAGAATCAATATACTCATCTTCTAAACTAGCTAGTAGGGAATACTTGTCGTCACTATCAAATAAGTTCCGATTGACTGAGGCATTCAAGTATCCAAATTGACTTACAAAGCGGTCATAGTCATGATTGAGTTTACTAAGTAATACCTGAAAATCTGTCCGATTATAATCTGGATGACGTTGAATTTCAATTAAGGCTTGATAGGTCTCTCTCAAATCAACCATGCCCTTAATGCGACTAATGTCCTTATCCGATAAGGGGCTTTCATAAAAGACAGTTTTTTTGAACAGTCCCTTATATTTCCCTCTTTTACTCGCTTCTTCTGACTTGTATACATCTAGTGCTTCCTCATCTGTCAAATGAAGTTGCACGAATCGGTCTATTTTATGTTCAGACAAAGAACTGTCCCAAGCTTTAAAATCTCCCTTCTCATCTACATAATAACTAATTTCGTCTACTTTTGAACTTTTCCGAATGCCATGCGTATCTCGGTAATAAATTTGATTTCCCTCATATCCAAAAGAATAGAGCGCTAAGTTCTCACGTATACGACTTGGGATAGAATTATCCACTTCTTCTTGGATAAAAACAGGTGCTTTCAAAGAATTGTCAATTGGTTTAGGTGCTTCCACATTCTCTAATGATTCCATAATATCAGTAGCTAATGTTTCTGATACCCCCTTAACATTGAGGGTTCCTCCATTAAAATTACGTACTTCATATTCACCCAAAACTTGTGTGTTGTATTTCCCATCAAAATAAGGATTGATCCAGACACGCTTATCCTCCTCAAAGGGAATAGAACCACTAAAAACAAGTTCCTCTTCATTAAGATTCTTTGCTTGATCCTTTTGAAAGAAGAGGAGGTCTGTGGTCACTCGAGTACCTGCAATCTTTTTAAAAGCTGTATCCGGCAAACGAACTCCCCCTAAAAAATGAGTATTGGTTTTAATCTCTTGTAAAACATTATCTGTCCGCTTATCCATTGTCCCGATTGATGAGATAATCGACACTTGTCCTCCGTCTCTTACTAAATCAAGTGAGTGTTTGACAAAGTAGTCGTGAATCATATAAGGTTTATCATAGTTTTTATCGGCAATGCGAAAATTTCCAAATGGAACATTCGTTAAGACTAAATCAAAACTATTATTTTGATAGGGAACTTCTTCAAATCCTCGCACTTCAATATGGGTATTGGGGTGGAGTTGTTTTGCGATTGAGCCTGTCACACTGTCTAATTCAACCCCATATAGTTCTGATTTAGCTCGTATACTTCTAGGCATCGCCGCAAAGAAGTTCCCAGTCCCCATAGAAGGATCTAATATCCTTCCTCCCTCAAAACCATCATCCAGTAATTTTTGCCAAATCTGGCGAATAATCATTGGGTCTGTATAATAGGCTGTGAGAGAACTTTGTTTCATAGTGGAGTACTCTGATTTACTTACTAAACTCTTAAGAGTTAAACGTTCTGTTTCATACTTTGGATTGAGTTCATCGAAAAATTCATTGGCAAGACCGCCCCAGCCGACATACTTGGCTAGTAGTTCTTGTTCTTCTGGATTCGCTTGTCGTCCCTCTTTTTCTAATCTTTTAACAAGATCAATTGCGGCGATATTCGTTTCAATTTTTTCTCGATTTGTCTTAGGATAAAAGTCCTCTAAATCATCTGGAAAAACAAAATCTTGAACGGGGACATCCGTCTCTTCTATACCTGAAATTAAAGGTTTTGTTTCCTTATCCTTTTCCTTTTCCTTTTCCTTTTCATTATCCTCTTCCAGATAGGAAAACAAATCTATTTCCTGGCTTTCACTTGGTGATTCAATCTCAATCACTGAATCTTCTTTTTCAAGTTCTACCAGAGACAATACTTGTTCAATCTCTTCCAAACTGTTCAAGTATAAGATAGGATTCTCTTCAAATAACTGGTCGGAATCATTGAATAGCTCTAGGCGAACTAAGTCATTTAACTGTGCATTTTCAATCGAAACCAATTGAAATACTTGTCCTTTATAACTGACTTGTGAACCGATTGGATATTCAAGCAAAGCTTCTTCTACAATTTTATCTACTTTAGATAGGGAATGAACTTCCACATTTTCTTCTACCTGGTCAATATTATCTAAAGGTAAGACCGCTTCCGCTACTTGCTTAGACTTTTCGCTTTTAGCTTTTACTTCATCAAAATGAGTAATAATCTTCAGCTTTTGTGTCAGTGGGAGTTGTGTGTAGTTTTCTTCATGATGGACAAGATCCGTAACGGTATTTAAAGTAGCCATCAATTCTGAACCCAAATAGGCTAGAACATCTCCCTCTTTTTCTTCAAAATGAATCTCAAGAACCTCTTTTTCTAGTTCTTTGGAATCAACCATTAGAAGAAACTCCTCTATATCTCTACTAATGCGGTCAGATAGATTATTCGCAACCCGATAGACATTGACTAAATTGACATCCTGTTTCTGATGACATACAAGCTCACTTAATGGTGTTAGCTTCTCTTTTTCAGATTTGATGTAAAATCGAGTGGAAAGGTTATAGGTTGCGACTTCTAGCACCAAGTTTTTTTCAAAATTACTTAATTGAGATAATTTACTTAGACCCGCTTGCCCAAAATTTCTTGTGTAACTTTCTAAATCCTGGTCATTATTTTCAGAACTGGCCTCTAGGAAAGAAACAATATCTTGATGAAAAGAATAGACTTGAGGTATCTCTTCTATCTTGCCCTCTTCAGTCAAAAAACTCTCTACCAAGTCCTGCCATTTCTCATCAAAATGTTGCGCTTGATAACGAAGGAATAAGTCCATTTTCTCTCTATCTTTGGGAATTGTTCCACGAAACATAGCCAATAATTGCATTACTTCCATTACTTCCATACTCGCTCCTTTCATCTATACGAAAATAGGAGAATCACATGATTCCCCTACAACTCTATCTCCATTTCAACCTCTTGAGGACTGGTTTCTAAATCACTAGACAAAAGAGAAACGGCATCTGTTCTCATGTAGTAAGTATATAAGTCTTCTAGGTCTTGTTGGTTTTCAATCCCTGTTTCAATACTAATCAGAGCCTGTATAAATTCCTTGTAGTGACTCTCCATCATATCTGAAATCTTTTGTTTCATTTCCATAAATACTGATGACGGTTCCGTTAGACTTGTTTGGTCTATGTCTTGTAAATCCTTTTCTAAGGGATTGGTTCCTTCTTCTATTTCCACTAAATCTGAACGACCATCACCATCAGAATCTGCGCTAAGAGGATTGGTTCCTAGCGCCAATTCTTGAGCATCAGTTAATCCATCTTGATCCGAATCACGTTGATAAATGGCTTCCATATACTTCCTTCTTTCCTAGTTAATCTTTTTTCACTCCAATCCTATCAAATATTCCTTGAAAGAAGTATCACAACAAAAAAAGAGAACGAGCCAAAACTGCGTTCTCCTTAAAATGTAAAACATTACTATTAAAGTAAAAAAGACGACTTACAGAACCTGTAAGCCACCTAGTCAGTCGGTTTATTCTGGTGTCTACCACCGCTTGGCCCTTGAGATTTCAAAAACTCATAAATATGTTTTGCTCATTCAAACTCATCCCCACCAAACTGACTAATTGCTGGTAAAATAGTAGTCTGAAGTTGAATGACTTTTGGGAAATAAAATTGAGGATTGACATACACCAATTTTTCTTTCTTGTTCTTATACTTTTGATAAGAAACTTTCAAACCTGTATTATCTGGTGTTTCACCGATAACATCACCCGTTAGAACTCTTGTCCCCTCAATCGCACGGCCATTATGAATGGAATATAAGGTTAAGCGACTCCCATTCTCTCCTTTTCCGTTAGTGATAATAAAAAAGGAGGACTTCTACACTTTGGCGTAAAAAGTCCTCTTTTAGAAATGTATTCTTTTTCTATTATATTATTTAATAACGCATAAAAATTTTCCTAAACGAAATATCTTACTTTCACACGATAAAAGAAATTCACATACACTTATATTTTCTATTATCATGTCATGATATTTCATATTTTTATCTCCTTACATCTTTAAATCTCCTTTATTTTGATTTTTCAAATATGAGTATCACTATGGATATTTACAAATATATAACATTGTCAGCTATCGAATTTAAAAATTCTTGGTCATGTGAAACAATGAATATTATTTTCTTATCGCTTTTACATTCGTTGATCAGATGGGATATGTTCATCATATTGCAATAATCCATTCCACTAGTAGGCTCATCAAAAAACATAAGTTTAGATTTTTTACATAGTACAGATGCAATTGCTACCCTTTGCTTTTGTCCACCTGACAAGCTCATTGGATGACGATCTTTTGATTCATATAAATCAAGTTTTTTCAGAATATTTTCAACATAACTACTTTCAATATTTTTTATTCCAAGACCTACTTCACTTGCAATAGAATCGGTAAAAAGCTGATGATTAACATCCTGCATTACAAGGGATGATATTTTTAGCCTATCTGATTTTGAAAGTCTTTTGCCGTCCAAATAGATTTCATCCTTCGATTTTCTTTCTAAGCCTATAAGGCATCTGAGCAAAGTGGATTTACCAAGTCCGTTTGTTCCTACTATGCCGTAAATTTTTCCCATTTCAAAAGAGAGGTCTTTTAAATGCAATTTTTTATCTATGCCATTAAACTTAAATTCAATGTTTTTTACTTCTAAATTTCCCTTATTTTCATTTTCGGGTACTGTAAGTTTTACTCTATTCTTATTTCTTAAACCTAACTTCTTTAGCTTTTCAGACGGTATTTTCATAAAATCTATTTGAGTATATTCCTTTTGTATTTCCCCATCTTTAATCAAAAAAACTCTATCTACAATATCCATTAGATAAAATATTCTATGTTCTGAGATTATAAGAGTTTTACCCTTATCTTTAAGTTTTATAAGCATTTCTTTTATGATTAAAATGTTTTCTTCATCAAGATTTGATGAAGGCTCATCTAAAACAATGATTTCCGTTCCAGATATATAACTTGCAGCAATACATAAAATCTGCTTTTCTCCACCCGAAAGCTTAAAAATATCTCTATTTAAAAGATGTTCTATCGGAAACAAATCCAACATATCATTTAGTCTCTCATCCATTTGTTTTTTTGAAAGTCCTATATTCTCCAAATAGAGAAGTAATTCAAGAGTAGTATTTATATTGAAAAAGTGTGTCTTTGGATTTTGAAATACATTTGATACTAAGAGCGATATTTCGTATAATTCGAGGTTTTTAATATCTTTATTATCAATCCTGATGGTACCACCCATAGAAGCTCCATCATATCGTACAGCTAACCCATTGATAGAATTTATAATTGAAGATTTTCCGCTACCACTTTTCCCAGTAAATAATACACATTCGCCTTTTTTTACATCTAAAGAAATGTTTTTTAACACTTTAGGAGAATTTCCATAAGATAGAGATAAATTTTCAATTTCTACCATAAAGCTCCTCCTATAACCATAATCAGTATTGAAAGCACATAAACAAAATCAACTGTTTTCGATTTGACGGATATGTACCTAGTTTTTTTAACAGGATTTTCAATACATTTTGTTTCTGCTGCCTTTGCAATATCATCAGAAATATTAGAAGACATAACAAGTAAAGGCACAATTACATACTCGATGTATGAAATTGGATTTTTAAATGTAATACCCCTTATTTTCATAGCAAGTTTTATATTGTGACTTTCTTCCCTAAATGAAGGAAAAAACCTAAACATTACAGCAATTGGTATAGAAACAGTACGAGGTAAATTCATTTTATCCATTGAGGATATTACACTTCCTACATCCGATGTTTTTAAAAAAAAACTTCCCGCACTAAATGGAAGATAAAACATCTTACATACAGCAAATAGCATAAAAAACATCATTAAAATCGCATTCATATTTCTAATTACATCAAGATTAGGTATCAAAGAAAGAACCCCAAAAAATGATATGTTTTTTAAGGCTTCTTTCTTAAATCCATTCATTAAAAAAAGAAATGAAATAAGAAGCACAATTCCCCATTCAAAATAGGTATTTACTTTATAAAATACAGCAAATCCAAGTGAAAAACTTACTAAAATTTTACTAATTGGATTGGGATTATATGGATTGTCTAAAGAAACGAGCATTATACAATACCAGCTTTTTCGAAATGCTTTTTCAAAAAGACTTTACCGATATATGCGCCGAGTATCCCGCCGACAACAGCACCGATATATACTAATACCATACTTCGATAATTCAAAAGTGCTATGAGCTTCATTATATAATCGTGACCCATACCGCCTGTTTCCGCCAGTTTAATAACCTTGTCTTTAGCCAACAAAACTTGCATAAGGAAACCACAAATCCAAGTGTTGAATACGGCAAATGAGAGCATATTAAATTTAAATGATTTATATTCTCCTTTTTTTCTTAAAAGTTCCGCAATTGCCATACTGATTACAGCATGTATCAATATTACATATGTATTTCCCATTGCAATTGCTAAAAGACTACAAATCAACCCAAGTATAAATAATCCCCATGATTTTTGAACTTTTGCCATAAAGAGCATTATAACTATTCCTGTTATAATGCCTGCCAGTGTAGGGTATGCCAAGTATAAAATCGGTACAATACCAATCATTCCCGAAGCAAACATAAGTACAAAATATATTACTGTAAATACACCTATCGTAACTAAATCTTTAATTCTTAATTTTTCCATTTTTATATTTTCCTTCTAAATAAGTTTTCACTGAATATTTGATTTTCTAAGCATTGCTTTATAAAATTCCGAGCTTTTACAAAGTTCTTCATCTGTCCCTATCGCTTCTATTTTTCCGGCATTTAATAAAACGATTTTGTTTGCATTTCTTATTGTTCTTAATCTATGAGCAATAACAATTGCCGTTTTTTCTTTTATAAGTTCGGATAAAGCCTCTTGAATTAGACTTTCATTTTCAACATCCAGAGATGCTGTAGCCTCATCAAGCAATATGATTGGTGCGTCTTTTAGTATTGCCCTTGCTATTGAGATTCTTTGTCTTTCTCCGCCTGAAAGTTTTTGTCCGTTTTCACCTATTACTGTATCTATTCCATCCGGCATTTTGTCTATAAATTCATAACATCTTGCTATTTTAGCCGCTCTTATAATCTCTTCATCTGTAGCATCTTTTTTACCGATTTTTATATTATCTTTTATGCTTGAATTAAAAAGAGTAACATCTTGGAAAACGATAGAGAAATTTTTAAGGAGTGTTTCCGGATCAATTTTACCGATGTCCTCTCCCCCTATCAAAATCTTTCCTTTATCTATATCCCAAAATCTTGCAGCAAGCTTGGTGAGAGTTGTTTTTCCGCTTCCGCTTGAACCGATTAGCGCAGTGATTTCACCCTGCTTTGCAGTAAAGCTCACACAATTTATTACAGAATAATCATCATATCCGAAATAAACATCCTTGAACTCAATATCGTAATTTTTAATGTCAATATCTTTTTTGCCTTTTTGAACAGGCATGGTCTTTATTTCCTTTATTCTCCCTACAACCGCATCAAGCATAACTATCATTGACATAAAGGTGATTATTCCTTCTATAGGAAGATAAATACTTGCTGTAAGCATTAAAAATGCGATATAAACCAGCGCACTTACCTCCCCTGCCATAAGCATGTTGACGCCGATAACGGCAACACTTATAATTCCAAGCTTTAAAATTGCGGCAGCTATTCCTGTAAGTGTTCCGGCTACAACTTCACCTTTCGTCTTCTGTTTTGTGGATGCATTTAATTTTTTAAAAAAATCATTTAACATCCTATCTTCTAAGTTGTAAGATTTTATTTGCTCTATCTGCTCTATATTTTCCTGTAGATTATCAAAAACCTTACGATTATCATCTATCCAGCCTTGTACTATTTTTTTCTGACTTTTCTTTGATAAAAATATAATCAAAATAGAAATGGGAATTACCCAAAGGGCTGCAAGTGCAAGTTTCCAATTATAGAAGATAAGCATTAAAGCAATAATACTTGTGGATATAGCCGTTGAATATATATGAGGTACAGCATGAGAAAAAATTGTTTCATATAAGTTCATGTCATTCATCATGGTTTCCGCAAGGTCTGCCAAATCTCTTTTACCAAAATAAGAAAGAGGTAATTTCTTTAACTTTTCCGCTAACTCAATTCTTGAATTTGCACTCTCGTTGTACACATTGGTGTAAAGTCTTACATAATCCCACCTCGCTATTAAGAACATCACAATCATCATTACTACAATTAGTGCAATATAATGAATAGAAGTAAAATTGTAACTCTCAATACTTTTTAAAATGCCTATATACTGAAACAGAAACATAAAACCGATCATTGGTGCGAACAATTTAGTTAAATTAACAAGCGTGTGTGAAAATATGGCTTTTTTTAAGTTAAGAGCGCCTTTTTCTGACATCGCATATTTTTTCATAAAATAAGAAACCATATGTTTAACCTCCTATCTTCCAATTTACGGATTTTTGATATTCTTCCCAAAGTTTTTTGTAATGCCCACTCATACCGATTAAATCTGAATGCTTGCCTTCTTCTACAATTTTCCCCTTATCAATAACAAGAATTTTATCCGCATCTACTACTGTAGATAATCTATGAGCAATCATCAATGTTGTCTTGTTTTTTGATAGCTTCTTAAAAGACTCTTGAATCAAATGTTCATTTTCAGGATCTGCAAAGGCTGTAGCTTCATCTAAAATGATAATATCTGCATCTTTCAAAAAAGCTCTCGCTATAGAAATCCTTTGAGCCTCTCCTCCTGAAAAATATGTGCCTTTAGTTCCGTAAACAGTATCAAGTCCTTTATCTAAATTTTTAATAATATCTTTAGACCCTGAATTGATTAAGGCATTGTCAATTTCTTCATTAGTTGCATCAGGCTTTCCGATTAAAAGATTATCTCTTAAACTCATTTTAAATAGTTTAGAGTTTTGAAAAACAAAAGCAATTTTTCTCATTAAAGCCTCTTTTTCAAAATCTTTTATATTAATTCCTCCAATATAAATTTCACCTGTTTTAATATCGTAAAATCGTGCAGCAAGCCTTGCTATAGTAGTTTTACCACTGCCTGATGATCCGACTAAAGCAACTCGTTCTCCTTTATTCACCTTAAATGAAATATCGTCTAATACATTTTCATCTTCATAAGAAAAGCTTACATTTTTAAACTCTATCCCAACATCAGAACTTGTTTTATTTCCATAAACAAAATCATCAAACTCAAGTATATTTTCAATTTTATCTAAAGCAAGTTCTGCAAAATAACTGTATTGTGTAATCGTCGCAGTTCTCATAATAAAAGTAGCAAATGCCGGTCCTATTAGGAAGTAAATAACAGAATCTGCAACTACATTAGATAAGTTTCCATTAAATTTTATTAAGAGTAATGCCACAGGTACCAAGAAAAATGCCGTCGATGTAGAAACGGTTTCAAACCACGACATTTTATTCGTATAACTCATAGTAAGCTTAAGTACATTGTCTTTTGTTTTTATGATTAACGAATATAACTTATCAAAGCTCTCAACACTTTGTGCAAATGTTTTAACAACAGGAATTCCTCGAACATATTCCACAGTCTGAGAGGATAAATCGGAAAGTCCTGCATAATACTCATCCTTCATTTTTTTTGTTTCGGTTGTCATCATAGATGACATCAATGTCATACCGATAATCATCGGTATCATACTGGCAAGTCCTAACTTCCAGTTAAACACGAAGAAAAATACAAGCAGGACGATTGGCGATATAATGGTCATCGCCATATCAGGAAGTTGATGCGCTATAAAAGAATGGGTTTCAGACGCTCCGGACACAATTACATTTCTTATCCTTCCGCTTTCTTTGTCATCGAAATACCCAAGCGGTTTGTTTATTAGTTTTGTTACGGAAGTCTTAATAATGTTATCTTCCACTTCAAATGCAAAAATATGGGATAAAATTAAACCTATTAGGTATATAAAAAGCCCCAGAACGGCAAAGACTGCTGCATAAATTGAATTTTCCTTTACATAATCAAAATTCACCATCCCATTTAAAATTAAGTTATTTACAATTCTATGAATATATACCATAGGCATCAAAACCATGACACCTGATACAGCAGACATAACAATAGCAATATAGAGTAAAAAACTTTTTTCACCACCGTAAGCCATTAGTCTTTTCAGTATTGATTTCTTCTTATCCTTCACTGAACAACTCCTCCTTTTTTTAAAATTAGCAAACCCTATAAATAGCCTTTTTAGACTGATTTTAGAGGCTTGTTTTCAAACTCTTTTGCAATACGCATAGTTTTTCTTGTTTTTATTTATCATTTATTTTATAATAAATGAGGATTTCAATCAATTAGATATGGCTAAATAAGTCTATTCGGGATAATGTCTATTCGGGATAAAATATAAAGCACGGAGGTATAATATGAGTGATTTTTATAACTTTGTTAAAAACTTTTTTTCTACAGATGAATCTATCGATAATACAAAATACTCCACTGTAGGACATGAATTCCGTTTTAGCACGGATAATGCAGAAGGCATATATTGGTTTTACGAGGGCGATAATTTCACTATTGATATTTATGATGTTTTCATAAAAAAAGAAATTATCCATACAAGTTTTTCTGGTTTGAATAATTTCTATTCCCTTTATTTATCTTATTTAGTTACAGCAAACGGTGAATGTTTTAATCCTTATCAAAATCTTTCTTCAAATTCACTTTATACTATAAATACAAAAAATTCTAAAGACTTTAGGTTTATACTTCACAAAAACTCTCCTTATTTAGGAATCGGTATAAATTTCAATCAGTCCATGATAGAGCAATGCCTGTCCTCTTATAAGAATAAAGTCTGTAACTATGAAGATTTATTTTTTAATACCAGCATTATAATAAACAAGCCTTTAGAAAGAATCGCAAAAGATATCCTTAATTGCAAGATGGCATCTCCTGCTGCTGAAATCTTTTTTGAGTCAAAGGCAAAGGAATGGTTAAGTATTACAATAGACTCTTTTTTAAATAAGTACAGCAATCCACTATCTATTGCCGATGATGAGGCTTTGAAAAATGTCGCCAATTATATAGACGATCATTATGCAACATCTATCTCACAGGATACTTTAGAAAAAATATCCACTATGAGCGGCACAAAACTAAAAAAGTTATTTAAGCAAAAATATCAATGCACAATTACAGAATATACTCAAAGACGGAGAATGAATATGGCGGAATTACTCCTACTGAACTCTACCCTTAAAATTCAAGATATAGCAGAGGCTGTAGGATATTCCTCTCACAGTAAATTTAGTACATGCTTCAAAAAATATAAGGGATTTTATCCCAAAGACATAAAAAAATATGCGAAAAATAATCTTTCTGATTAAATACATAAGGATTTAACTTTGGGGACGGTTGAGTTAGACCTTATTGGATAATGTTAAAGTCATAATTGGTAAACCTAAATAAATTATACGTTTAGGTCTTGTTATTATCTTGTAAAATCAGTAAAGTAGCTAATTCTACTATTTTTAGGGAGTTAGTCACAAAGAAAATCAAACAGTTAGACTGACTGTTTGAGTATGAAAAAAGCAGATAAAAAATCCCTTGAGTAAATAACTTAGGGGATTTTAAAGGTTGGGATAGGGTATTGAAAAGCTCGTACAAAGTATAATAAAAATCCCCACCAAATTTTGAAAATCTATTGAAATGTATTGAAGTTTATTAGCAGAATACATAAGTGGAAAGCTTGATTTTAATACATTTAGAAGATTAATGAAAAAGAAATATCACACTTTCATTCTTATTAAAATCCTTATAACTGTATTTTGAATGATTTTCCCCAATCAAGCATCCCTCTCTCTTATAAAATATATACATTCAGTTGTATGAAATGTAATATTGTTCTTATCAGACTTGAAACTTTTACTAATCCAACTATTTATCTTACACATTTATTTTAAACCTACAGTATCCTATTTTCTTAATATTCTACAGTGTAACACTGCATTTATATTATAACGCTAATATGTTCAGAAAAGAAATACTTTGTAAGTCAATGTCTGTTATAACGGAAATTGTTAGAGATGTCTATCATAACAGAAATTGAGATAATGTCCATAACTTCCCTGAAGATAAATTATGTAATCACAAACTATTTCATATCCAATCTAGTGTAGGTTGTTTAGAGCATATCATCAACAAAAAAAGAACGAGCCAAAACTGCGTTCTCCTTATAATGATAAAATATGTTTTATGCCACAAAAGATATGTAAACTAATCTTTTAAATAATAAAAAAGTTCCGACGTTTGTAAATGTTTTGAGTAAATTGAAATTACTTTTTGACCTTTTGGAAATACTGTCTTTCTCTTCAAATCTAATAAAGATTGAGGAACAATTTTCCTTGATGTCTCTTTCAATGTTAATGCTAGTATCTGTTTTCTTGTACGTAGAGCATAATCAAACTCCAAATACAAATAACGTCCTGAACCAGTTAGATGAACATGGTTTCCCAATAACTCCTCAATGGATCCTAAAACTTGCAACTTTTGCATCGTGGTTCCATCTTTTTTTATTTTCAACTCATCAATTATGACATGTCTATTTAAACAATCATCAAAGAAACTGCCTGCACCTTTTAGGTAATCAACACCACATAGGTGCATGAAATTAGTAGGTGAAAAATGAAGTTCAACACTTTCTATTTCCGTTTCATAATACATGATTTTGCCAACAAAGTGTTCTTTAAAAAAAGAAGCCGCAATTTGTAACTGAGTAAAAAAACGCTGAAGTTTTATTTTTTCGGTGTAATTTGGATTACGATAATCTCTAGAATTTTCCATATTTTCCTCACAAAAAAGGTGGTTTACAGAGTCTGTAAGCCACCTAGTCAGTCGGTTTATTCTGGTGTCTGCCACCGCTTGGCCCTTACGTCCAAGATTGCTATCGGATTTCGTTCTGGTGTCCGCCACCGCTTGGCCCTTATGTCCAAGATTACTATCAGATTGACCATGAGCCGACCACTCATCTACACTATTTATTCTACCTGAAAATGGTTAAAATTTCAAGTGTAAACTCTTCTATTTCGTAGTATAAGCAAAACTGATGGCACTATCTGCTTGAGAGATTTTTCTAAAGGTATAGTTAGGATTACCCCCATAGTTGGTTTCAGACACAAGGAAAGAACCATCATCATAGACTTTCTCTACAAAAGACACATGACCATAGTCTGCTGGTGTGCCATGTGTACCTCCCACAAAAGAAACAATAGCACCTGATCTTGGTATAGAGCCCGTTTCCCCTTCAAGACTTGAAGCTGTCGCAACCCAGTCCTGACCATTTCCCATGGTATTAATGATCGAAATCTTTTCTCCATTTCTTCCTTTTAATTTTAAGCCTAATTGATTCATACGAGCCGCCACACCCCATGTACATTGTCCATAGGCATAGGCCATACCATCTCCACCACCAGGAACAGAATGCTCATACAAGTCCCCACGAACCCCTTCAAGGGATTGCGGGTCACTTTTTGCCTGTCCTCCGTTTGTTTGGCTAAATCCTTTTTCAATTTGGTAATACCATTCCGTTGCTCTGGTTTGTCTTTCCAGTAGTTTGTCACCAGAATTTCCCTCCCAATAGGTAAGGAAGAGTTGGGCGAGATTGGCTGCACTACCCGTATTTCCAAAGAAATCCTTTAACCAACTTTGATAGTAAGGACTATCCCCATGAAGCATAAAATCAAGTTGGAGGTCTAAATCATACCATTTCTTATTTTGGGTGCGTGCATAATTCAATAAAGCTGTATGACGTGTTGAACCATCTGCAGTATCTGTCCATTGACCTAACCCCAAACCTCTATGAAGAATATTAGGATAAGCACCACTATAAATGGCTGGACCTCCAATCGCTAACCAGCTTTCATCATCCCATGAGGAATCGGTAGCGCCAACTGGAGGAGATAAATAATCTCCCTCAGCTCGTTTAGGATTGATAGAAGACTCTACCGACCAATTTCCTAAAATTGCCGCAATGGCTTGAGGACTTGCCCCTTGAGATTTCAAAAAATCATAAATATGTTTCGCTCGTTCAAACTCATCCCCACCAAACTGACCAATGGCAGGTAAGATAGTGGTCTGAAGTTGAATGACTTTTGGAAAATAGAATTGCGGATTGACATACACCAATTTTTCTTTCTTGTTCTTATACTTTTGATAGGAAACTTTCAAACCTGTATCGTCTGGTGTTTCACCAATAATATCACCCGTTAGGACTCTTGTCCCCTCAATCGCACGGCCATTATGAATAGAATACAAGATCAATCGACTCTCATTCTCTCCTTTTCCGTTAGTGAGAATAACATTGTCGCCATCTAGAGATACAACTCCATCCATTGGTGCGACAATTGTTTGGTGAGCCTTAGCTTCTAATAGAATATACTCCTGAAGAGTAGGTTTACCGTCTAAATCATAGTAACCGTAACGATAAGTCATTGTTAGACTATCTTCGTTGCTTTTCCCCTCAAATGGATTGTCCAATTCCTGCATGGAAGCATACACACCCTCTTCTTTTAGTTCCTTCATCTCCTCTTGATCATCTTTCGAGAGTTTATACTTAGGAGTTTCATAGAGGTCTTGCATGGATTTCAAATCTTCCCCATCGTTTAAATCATGCCACAAAGTAGACAAATAATCCTTATAAGTTTCTGAACTAAATAAGTGAACTGGTTTGTGTAACTCATAGTCATGGAACTTAAAGTTCATATACCCCATCACATCATCAACTTTTGTGTAATAGGTAATTCCTTTGTCATTTGTGCGAGTATGTTCTGCATCTTCCCAAGTTAGGTGGGTATAAGCTTTTGTTAATTCAAATTCATCTTGTTGAATCAAACTAGCAGATGAAAATCCTAAAAAGAAGCTCATCATAAGTAAAAGAAGAAAGACTATTCCTCCAACTATCCAGGTTACAGGATTCCCAGTCGCAAATGTAAAGAAGGAAAAGGCTGCTTTTAGTTTTTGATAGATATTTCGTACACTTGTAAGACCTTGTTTCTTTAATTTTCGATACCGATTTTTAAAGGAACTTGGATTATCTTTCGCTAGTTTCCATCCTTTTCCATCCTTAAAATGATGGTATCGCTCTTTTGTGTTGGTCAGTCTTTTCTTGGTAAAACGACCTGTTGCTTGTCCTGTTTTGACACTAGCTTTTCCAAGATTATAAGAAAGCCGACTGTAGCGTTTCCCTTTTCTGATAGTCTCTTGAATCGTGCGATAGCCTTCTAAATCTTCATTTTCTGAAGCTAACTCTCCTCCTTCACGTCCAAGGACATAAAGAAAAGTTTTGGCTTTCCTACTGACTTTTTTGGACTTATAGGCTTGTTTGGTAGATTTTAGATTCTCTTTTGCGGCCTTGACTTCTTTCTTAGCTTTTAATTCTTCTAAACTCTTCCCTTGAAAGAAAAAATTGGATTTCGCTTTCGTCTCCTGACCGTAGAGAAATTTTTGATTGGTTTTTCTCTCTTTACGACTCTCTTTTCTTTCTTCTTTTGCATCTACCTTAGCTTCCTTAAATTGCTTCTTGGCTATTTTCAATCGTTTCCTAGCATGAGGTAATCGTCTGTCTCTTAATTCTTTGCGATTCAAAAGAGATGGAGGACTATTTTGAAGAATTTGATTGTAGTCTTCATTTGCTTGTTTTACTCTAGCCTTTGAAGCTTCTCTCATCTCCTCTAGCTTTTGCTTTATCTCTTTTTTCCATGCTTTTTCGTCCAGTACAGCGGAATCTTTTTTCTGTTTCCTCACCTCCTTCTTTCCTTGTTTTAAGAATTTCTTCTCATCTTTTAGACTTCTTCTAAATACCTTTCGGGCACGTATGATTTCTCTTTTATCCTTCATTTACCTTCCCCTTAGTTAGAAGCCATTTTATCAGGATCTGTACTCATGATATCAAACAATTGTGTACCTTGAGGAATCTTATTTTTAAAGGGAACAACAACTGAACCAGCTTTTATCAGTCCAGCACCTTTTTCCGGATTGACTAGGTATTTTTCAAGTTCCTTTGACAAACCTAAGAGTTGAACCAATTCTTCTCGGTCATTTTTTGCTTGCTTGAGGAGAATCATAAATTCACTATTGGCAATAATTCGTCTACCATTTGGATCTAACAATAAGGTTTCAACATTTTGGGTTATCCCAGTCGGACTAGCTCCATATTTTCTGACACGACTCCACAATTTAAAGAAGAAATCACTGGCATATTTATCTAATAAGAGAAGCTGCATTTCATCAAAATAAATCCAGGTCTTCTTCCCTAATTTTTGGTTCCGAACGACACGATTCCATATCTGATCAAACACTACCATGAGAGCGATTTGTTTCAGCTCATCTCCTAACTTTTTAACATTATAGATTAAGAAGTTAGATCCTGTCTGAATATTGGTCTTATGAGAAAAAATATCAAGAGAACCTTCGACATACAGTTCCATATCAAGTGCCAAATTCTGCGCTTCTTCTTCTGGCTGTTGACTCAAGACAAAAACCCATTCTTCCAAAGAAGGCTCTTTAAATGACTGATAGGTGAGTCTGGTAACTCGGTCGATAATCGATTTTTCTCTCCCATCCATTTTCCTATCCAATAACTTGCCGATAAAGGATAAAAGAAATTCTGATTTTACCTTAACAGGATCCTCATCCATATTTTCATCAGACAAGTCAAGGACATTGAGATAGGTTTGGGAATCTGGCGCAATATCAATCATTTCCCCACCAAAAGCCCGTCCAATAACACTGTACTCTGCTTCTGGATCCACAATGATAATTTCAGTATTTTCACCAGATTCCTTGATTTTGGTCGTGATAATCTCATGCTTGGTTGCCATCCCTTTCCCAGCTCCAGATGTCCCTAAAATCAGACCAGACGGTGTATTTAATAGGCTGCGATCAATGGTAATAATATTGCTTGAGATTTGATTGATACCGTAATATTTCCCACTGCGGTCTTGTAAGTCTACTGAAGTCCAAGGTGAGTTCACTGCTACATTAGATGTTAATAAACTCCGTGATACTCCCTCTAAAAAATCACAACCAAATGGCAGCAAACTATTAAAGGCTGCTTCTTGCATATATGGAAGTTTATCAATCATTAGGTCATTTGAGCCGGCCACTTGTTGGATCGTGTCTAGCGCTTGTTTAAGTTCTTCTTCATTCTGACCAAAGACCCCAATCAAGAAGACTGTTTGAAATAGTTTATCTCCTGTCTCTGTCATGGTTTTTAAGAGTTCCTCAGCTTCATCGATATTGCTTTCTAATACATGACCTACTTTTTCCAAATAGATACCTGTACGGGCTAGTTTTTGTTGTTCCCCAATCTTTTGGGATTCCATCAATGTCTTCTTTGTTCGTAGTTTCTTCATGGCATCTGCCTTGGTCGAACTTTGAGCATGAAGGCTCACAATCAATTCCAAATCTCCTTGCATGAGGTCTCGAATAAACTGATCACCTAATTCCATACCGTAGTCTCTCACATAGACAATCTGCAATATTCGGTCATTGATTTGTAGGTAATTCTTGTTTTTAAAATCCAAGAGATTAGGCGCTATGAAGTGACGAGTTGTCTGACCAGATCTCGTTAAATCACGGTAAGAAAAAGGAAGATGGTGTTCTCCTCTAAGCATATCTGCCAACAAGTTCACACGGTTTTCTCCAGCCAAGGATTCAAAGCGAGCATCAATTTCTGAGAAACCACTCTTGAAATATTCTCCTATTTGGGACAAGGAACGATAGGCTTGTTTTGGATTAGTATCCTTTCTACCAAAGCTAATCAGTTTCACAGCTGAAAAATTATTTTCACCACTGTCTAAATTCTGATTCATCATCCGATTCAATTCTTTACGATAGCTATCATATCCATCTTCTTTTTCCTCATACAAAACACTTTGTCTAAACTTTTCTAAATTCAATCTTTTATTAAAGATAGTCAATTGGAAGTTAGTTTGGTCATCTAGGGAGTTAATCAAATCAGAATACTTCTCAATGATTGCCCCCTTGTCTTCTAAACCAACAGTCTGGTAATTGACATCACCAAGTAAATAGCTTTGTGAGAAATAATCTTCTTTTACCTGCATCAGACCATTTTGATACAGGGCTTGATAGGAAAGAGTATTAGCCGTTGATGGTAACACTTCCTCTTTTTTATCTTTAACTTTTTCCTTTTTATTAGTCATTGAAGTTTTTTGTTTCTTTAATGTATTTGATTTTCTTTTCATGTTCAGGTCCTTTCTTTCCTGTAATTGTGCGTAGGGGAACCGTTAATTCAAAATGAAGACGGTATTTCAAATAATGTTCAAAATATAAATCATTGGGTTTATAGACTCCAAAGAGCATGAGGGGAATGGTAAAGGCAAACACAAAACCGTAAACAAACCAATCTCCAAATTGCCAGAAAAAGAGATTCAAGCCCAAAACAATAATTGTGACAATAAAGGCTGGTAAAACAAAGATGATTTGCCTTGTGGTAAAACCTAACCAAGCCCTGTGTTGGTATTTTGAGATGTCTTTAAAGACACGTGTATTCATGACTTTCCTTTCTAAAAAGGCTAAGAAGCAATCACTTCCTAGCCTTTATCTAATTACATACCTAAGATTGAGCGAGCCGTACGTTGAGAACCAACGAGGGCAATAATCAGTAAGATAGCTTGTATTAAACTACCAAACATAATCGCAAGTGATTGCAAGACTCCTGCACCATTTGAAACAGCTATTTTCCCAGCAGATTCAAACAAAGGAACAAGAGAAACAATCAGAAAAATAAGAACCCCTTGTACCGCATAGACCATAATATTTTTTAAATAGCCAATACCAATAGACTTCCACTCATCGCTTAAAAATGTTGGAATCGTAAGAGGGGCAAATGGGATCATAAGGTAGAGTTGAATAAATCGAATAGATACCAAAAGATTGACCATGGCTGCACTTACTATCCGAACAAGCCAAATGAGGAGGGCGAAAAATCCCACAATCATCCGGCCAATAAATCCTGAACCTTTTAATCCAGAGATGGTATCATACTTCGCCCCACCGTGAGCCACAATCGAGGCCACTTGTTCAATGGCGTGACTCGCAATCCCGATGATAGCTTCTACAATAACGGTAGTATTGGTAATGACCACTGCGACCATAATATAACTAATCAACATCGGCGCTAATGCTTCAAAGGTCATCGCTCCACCTGAGTTAGCAATTTTCTTTGCCATCTTCGAAAATTCTAAGATGAGAACAACTGATAAAATCGCAACTCCAAGAGGCTGCATGACACTTTTAGTAATACTAGACATATAAGTCCAAACGGTTGGATTATAGCTAGATAGAGATTTAATCAGATCTACCGTTGATTGTAAATCCACATTAAATCCTTCAAATAAATTTTCAGCTGATATTTTTTCAGATGCAAGGTAAACAAAGGGTGAGACTAAACTAAGATTCATGTCATTGTTTATCCTCCTAAATTGAAATTTGAGTTACAAAGGCTCCAGCAGCCCCTACCATAACACCACCGACAATTTCAAGAATGGCATTCCGAACACCTGGTCCACCATCTTTAATATTGGTTGCAAGATTGACAATCCCAACAACAACGAGAAAGGCACCAACCGCAATCAATCCCTTCTGTAACAAAGACATAGCTTGTGCAAACATAGCACTTGCGTCTACTCCATAAACAAAACCTTTAAAATGCGTAATCATCTATTTCCTCTTTTCTATTTTTATTTTAAACTAGATTCAAAAGTCAAATCACGAATTCTAAGGCCTTCAAGATGATTTTCCTGACTTTGATTCAAAGGATTGATCTGATAGTCCCACCACCTTTCATCGGTTTCTTGATTGGCTAGGTACTTCCAGTTTGGATGCTTAGTGGAATTGTATTTTTTGCTTTTAAAGACAGGCATATTGGCAATTCGAACTAAGCATTCATGCCGTTTCATATTTCCGACTTCATCAGGTGTCATTAAATCACGAGCAATCTTTTGATGAGAAAGGGATCCTGAACCTGTTTGGCCAAAGGAACGACTAGTATTTCGAACATCAATGGTTTGTTTACCGAGTAACCCACTCATAAATTTAAAAGTATCTTCATCATTACCACCTAAGTAGACTAAGCTATCACAGTTCCCAAGAATAGTTTTCCAAGCTTCTTTTTCTTTATAGAGTCCTTGAAGTTGAGCAATATTTTGTAGAATAGGAACGAGACTCATATTCCGAGAACGGACTGTTGAGGTTTGTTCAGCAAAATCGGGAATTTCTCCGATATTTGCGAACTCATCTAAGTAAACTCTCACATGAAGAGGCAATTGACCCTTAAAATCAATATCTGCTTGTCTTGTTAGGGTTTGAAATACGGTTGAAAAAAAGAGGGCTGATAGAAAGCGAAAGGTACTATCGTTATCTGGGATAACTAAGTAAACCATTGATTTTTCCTTGCCCCATGTCTTCATATCAAGGGTATCTCTTTTGGTCAAATCCATGACACTTTGAATATTGAAGAGGGCAAATTTAGCAGTGGTTACAGCTATGACAGAATCCAGAGTCTTATCCTTATAATTTTGGAAATCTGCCCAATTTCGCATGGTAAAATTTTCAGTCCCATACTTTTTAGCATAATTTTCAAATAGAATTTCTAAGACACTTTTTTCTTGGTTTTCACCCTTGGATAAGTGTTTAATGAGTTTTGAGATTTCAGCAAAACTTGGATAACGCCCTCGTTTTTTTCGCTCTTCCACTTCTTTTTTTTGACGTTTCAACAAGTTTTGGTGTTCTTTTTGACTTAAACGACTCTCTTCAATGAGCTGTTCTCTTGTTTTAGGTGGATTATAGAAATCGACCAAGTAAGAGGCTAAAGCTCGTACCAAAGTCATAGAAGCTTCATCCCAAAATGGATCACTACGAGATCCAGAGCCTTTGGTGTTATTAAAATAAACCGTCAGCATGCGATTCAAATCATTTTCTGTCTCTATATAGCGAAAAGGATTGAAGCCATCTGAGTTCTTCATATTAACTAAATCTAACACCTTTACTTGGTAGCCATGTTCTAAAAAGAGTTTGCCTGTTTTCTCGGCCAAGTGATCTTTAGGATCCACCACAATATTAGAACTATTCATCTGAATTAGATTGGGTTTCACAAAGCGAAATGTCTTCCCACTTCCTGAACCTCCTATCACCGCAATATTCTTGTTTCTATCATATTGGGGTGGTTTTTTATCTAATAATGTCAGACGAACATCTTGGGCTAAGATTGTATCATGAGAAAATTCCTTGCCGTAAAAGAGCTTCTTTTCTTTTAGAGTTCCAAAATGGGCGCTCCCGTATTCTATCCCTTCTCGGTATTGTTTTTTGCCAGTCTCTAAATAAAGATAAACCAGCAACATCATCACAAAGCCTAGTAGAAAAAAAGCACTGGATTTTCCAGTAAAGGAAACATTCCATGGCGACTGAAGAACTTCATCTTGACCTTCCATTAGAAGATGAGTCCATTTATCTAAGCTATTTCCAGTATAGGAATCATACAAAAGCGTCAAACGATGAAAAAGATAACCTAGTAAGATACCTAACAGTGAGAATAGTAGGAATTTCTTTCCACTGTACATCATCTCACCATCTCTTTCTGTTTGACGGCTCCTTCTTGTCTAAAGGTAATTTGGGATTTAGCCTCATCAATTGCATCGTCTAATGACTTATCCATGGTAAAATCAGCTAATTTCTCTGGATCATTAACCATTTTTTCTAACAGTTGGTCTAAATGATTGTCCAGAATCGAACGGTCTTTCGTATAGAAATGCAGAGAATCCCCTTGCCAAGCGATGGCTAAAGGAATCTCTTCTTTTTCTAAAAAAGCTTTAAATTTCTCTATATCAATTGGTTTGTCTAAAAAATCTTTTTTCAGATTAATCGTATCAATCGAATAAGGAGATTGTAGCAATTCTTCTAATTTCTGTACCCCTATTTTATAGGCGGAATCCTGTGCTAAAGCCTGACGTCTAGACCATTCTAGAATCTTTAAGAGACTTTTTACAGTAAATAAAAGACTACGCTCTGCATATTGAACCGCCATTCGTTCCTGTTGTTCAGAGGACATCTGATGCCTCCTCCTTAACAAATAGCAGCTTTCCTTCTTTATAACGATAAGCTATCAATTTCTGACGTTGCTTAATCGACTTGACAACCTGCAGTAGATCTCTCGAATAAGGTTCTCGAAGAGTAACTTCTACTGCTTTCCCATCAACGATACCAACACGTTTAAATTCAATGTAGTCTTTTTTGAGATGTCCTAAGCCCATACCAAAAGGAAAGTGATGAATCAATTGGATGGTACAACCACCTTTATTTCCCATTTGTTTCAAATCATACAAGTTTACTACCTTCATGATTAACTCCTTTATCTAGTTTGTCGCATCGTTTAAGTCTGGTAACGATAAACTCCGTGTCTGTTAGAAAATTCTCACACACGTCTTGTGCCAGTTGCCCTTCACAGGGAAATACTCTCAGTCCCTACTTACACAGGCACGCTAATCAAGACGGAGTGGATTCAATTTTCAAAGAACAGGTAGCTTTATTATAGATAAGAGTAGTTGAAATTTTTATCACATTTTTGGGGTTGTTGGAATAAAAAAAGCAACTCACTGCTTTACGAATGAGTTGCTTTTGTACTAAAATATTTGTTGCATAATTTCCCTAATGACCTGAACAGAGTTATCAAATGAGATATCTTTAGCATACTTAAATTGGCGTTGATAACGAATCCATAGCTCTTTCTGATAATCAGAAATTTCAATTCCTCTCACTTGTTCTTCCCAATTATAAATAGTATCTTTACTTTTACGTTTTTCTGCCGTATTCTCAAGTGCATTTTTTAATACTTCTAGATTAATCTCTTCTTTTCTAAGTTTATACAAGGTGAAAAGATCATATCGATCACGTGGGCGTGTCGAAGCTAATCCCCTACTGATAATCGTTTCTAACTTTTCAGCAAGTACAGTCTCTAGATTATATGTCCATATCTTGATACTTTCATTAGTAAAGATAGAAGTCATTGAATAAGTAATTTCTCTTGGTGTAATCTTATCACCAGTAGTAATATCAATAAAAACAACCTCCTTTAATGTATCAAAAGTTGCATTTAATTTTAATGAAAATCCTCCATATTCATCATCTTGGCGAATAGGTTCTAGCTTATCTACTGAAAATGAAAATCCATCAGTTTTAGAACAAAGAATCTCTTCAAAGATATGAATCAAATTTTCTCTGCTCATTTCGGTTCCCTTCAGAGTGACATCTAAATCCATTGTGGTTCGCTTATCTAGTCCAATCATTTGACCTATTAGATACCCTCCTTTTACAATGAAGGAATCTCTATAAGAACTAGTAGAAATCAGCTTTAATACTTGCTCAATTAAATAATGTTGTTGTACTTGTTGAGCTGGAATTCCCTTATCTTTTGAAATGTTTTTGATTTTTGCTTTAAAGCTATTCGCATTTGAAAACATTAAGATAGTACCTCCGTATAAGATTGTAACTTATCAGTTACTTTAAATAGCTGGGCATAATAAAATAATTTGTGTAAATGAATTTTATTTTGTTGAAAATATTTTTTAAACGCTGGTGCAATAATTTGAAGATCCACCTGATGAACTGGTCTTAGACATTCAACCAAAACTCGTTCAACTTCATAAACTTTAATAAATTGACCAGGAAGGCGCTCAATTTCAATAATTCCTTCACTATAGTGAGAGCGTAAAATAATAGGACATATATCTGCTTCCTTAATGTTTTTGGTATTCGTACCATAAGGAAAACTCATCGTCATATTAAAAGGGATAGTCAAAGATAAACCATGTAACCAAAGTGCTGTCTCCAAAGAAAAGATTCCCTTTGGAAATCGATACTGAAGGACAAACCACTCATCTAAATAAATATCAGGTAAGCGATATAACCCTTTTTCTTCAGCATCGATTTTTCCTTCTGCAACCATTTTTAATAAGGTTTTGTAGTGTAAATTTTCATCTATTACTTGTTTAAAAGTTAAAAAACCATACTGATTGAAAGAGTTCATCAGTTTCTCTCTTTTATCAACCATATCATTCTCCTTTCTTAGAAATAAAATGCTAACACTTACTATATATGTTAGCATTTTATTTCTTTAAAATCAATTCATTTAGTTTTTTTAAAATAAAAATAGCATAAAAATCTAGTTATCCGCATAAAAACTGGACTTATCACACTTTATCAAGGTCAAAACCACTCAATTTACTACTAATTTACTACTTATGAATGAGCTTTGATACGACGATTTATCCTTGAAAAGTGAAGATATAAAGATACTTCCAATAAAATTTGAATATTTAATAGGTAGACACTTCAAAAAATGAGGTGTCTATTTTTTTACCCGATTTTGAAAGGAAGTGAACTTATGAAAACAAAAAATCAAGAATCAAAAGGTCGTTCCCCACTCTTTAAGACCATCAAACATTCATTCAGCCAATAAAAAAGAAAGGATAGGTAAAAATATGGAACTTAAATTTGTGATTCCCAACATGGAAAAAACATTCGGCAATTTAGAATTTGCTGGCGAGGATAAAGTCGTTCAGCGAAGAATCAACGGACGGCTAACTGTCTTATCAAGAAGCTATAATCTCTATTCTGATGTTCAAAGAGCAGATGATATTGTGGTGGTGCTTCCTGCTGAAGCTGGCGAAAAACATTTCGGCTTTGAGGAACGTGTGAAGTTAGTCAATCCACGTATTACCGCAGAGGGCTACAAAATCGGCACTCGTGGTTTTACAAATTACCTTTTACATGCTGACGACATGATAAAAGAATAAAGAAAGAGAGGAAAAATGATGAGATTAGCAAATGGCATTGTATTAGATAAAGACACGACTTTTGGAGAATTGAAATTCTCTGCTCTACGTCGTGAAGTGAGAATCCAAAATGAAGACGGGTCGGTTTCAGATGAAATCAAGGAACGTACCTATGACTTAAAATCCAAAGGACAAGGACGCATGATTCAAGTAAGTATTCCTGCCAGCGTGCCTTTGAAAGAGTTTGATTATAACGCACGGGTGGAACTTATCAATCCCATTGCGGACACCGTTGCTACTGCCACCTATCAAGGAGCAGATGTTGACTGGTATATCAAGGCAGACGATATTGTGCTGACAAAGGATTCTAGTTCATTCAAAGCTCAACCACAAGCAAAGAAAGAACCGACACAAGACAAATAGTCGCTAGGTAGAAAGGAGACTTTTTCGCATGAAACAGCGTGGTAAAAGGATTCGCCCATCTGGTAAAGATTTAGTCTTTCATTTTACGATAGCGTCACTCCTGCCTGTTTTCCTGCTGGTTGTCGGACTGTTTCATGTGAAGACAATCCAGCAGATCAACTGGCAGGATTTTAACCTATCACAAGCAGATAAGATTGACATTCCCTATTTAATTATCAGTTTCAGTGTCGCAATTCTTATCTGCTTGCTGGTAGCGTTTGTATTCAAACGGGTTCGCTATGATACGGTTAAACAACTTTACCACCGTCAAAAACTGGCAAAGATGATACTTGAAAACAAGTGGTATGAATCTGAACAGGTCAAAACAGAGGGTTTCTTTAAAGATAGTGCTGGTCGTACAAAGGAAAAGATAACCTACTTCCCTAAAATGTATTATCGACTTAAAAATGGCTTGATACAGATACGGGTGGAAATCACGCTGGGAAAATATCAAGACCAACTCTTACACTTGGAAAAGAAATTAGAGAGTGGCTTGTACTGTGAGCTGACGGATAAAGAGTTAAAGGATTCCTATGTGGAATATACTTTGCTCTATGACACCATAGCCAGTCGTATTTCTATTGATGAAGTAGAAGCTAAAGATGGTAAACTTCGCTTAATGAAAAACGTATGGTGGGAATATGATAAGCTCCCTCATATGTTGATTGCTGGTGGTACAGGTGGCGGTAAAACTTACTTTATACTGACACTGATTGAAGCCTTGCTTCATACAGATTCAAAACTGTATATTCTTGACCCGAAAAATGCTGACCTTGCGGACTTAGGTTCTGTGATGGCAAATGTCTACTATAGAAAAGAAGACTTGCTTTCTTGCATTGAAACATTCTATGAAGAAATGATGAAACGTAGTGAGGAAATGAAGCAGATGAAGAACTATAAGACTGGCAAAAATTATGCTTACTTAGGTCTCCCGGCACACTTCTTAATCTTTGATGAATACGTCGCTTTCATGGAAATGCTGGGAACAAAAGAAAACACCGCAGTTATGAATAAGCTGAAACAGATTGTCATGTTAGGTCGTCAAGCTGGCTTCTTTCTAATACTGGCTTGTCAACGTCCAGACGCAAAATATTTAGGCGACGGAATCCGTGATCAGTTTAATTTCAGAGTGGCTTTAGGTCGTATGTCTGAAATGGGCTATGGCATGATGTTTGGCAGTGACGTACAAAAGGATTTCTTCTTAAAGCGAATCAAAGGTCGTGGCTATGTTGATGTAGGAACAAGTGTCATATCAGAGTTTTATACTCCCCTTGTACCAAAAGGATATGATTTCTTGGAGGAAATTAAAAAGTTATCCAACAGCAGACAGTCCACGCAGGCGACGTGCGAAGCGGAAGTCGCAGGTGTGGACTGATCTTGCTGGCTGGTGTGGCAATAGCCACGCCAGCACTTAACCCCCCCGTATCTAACAGGGGGGTACAAATCGACAGGAAACAGTCAAAAAAACATTAGAAAATCCTTTGGTTACAAGGGATTTACAAAATTTCAGCGTATGTCAAATGGGCTTTAAAAGTTGACATACGCCTTTTTGATTGGAGGGATTTTTACTGAATGAACAAACTTGGTTACAGCATTTAAAAGAAAAACGCTTGGCTTATGGACTATCTCAAAACCGTTTAGCTGTTGCGACTGGTATTACAAGGCAGTATCTAAGCGATATTGAAACAGGAAAAGTCAAGCCATCAGAGGATTTACAGCAGTCCCTTTGGGAAGCTCTGGAACGCTTCAATCCCGACGCTCCCCTTGAAATGCTGTTTGATTATGTAAGGATTCGCTTTCCGACAACAGACGTACAGCAGGTGGTCGAAAACATCTTACAACTGAAACTGTCCTATTTTCTTCATGAGGACTATGGTTTCTATTCTTATTCAGAGCATTATGCTTTAGGCGACATATTCGTCCTTTGCTCCCATGAACTGGACAAAGGAGTTCTGGTGGAATTGAAAGGTCGTGGGTGCAGACAATTTGAAAGCTATCTTCTGGCACAACAAAGAAGCTGGTATGAGTTCTTTATGGACGTTTTGGTGGCTGGCGGTGTGATGAAACGCCTTGACCTTGCCATTAACGATAAGACAGGGATTTTGAATATCCCTGTACTCACTGAAAAGTGCCAACAGGAAGAATGTATCTCCGTCTTCCGCAGTTTTAAAAGCTATCGCAGTGGCGAACTGGTACGCAAAGAGGAAAAGGAATGTATGGGAAACACCCTCTATATCGGTTCATTACAAAGTGAAGTTTATTTCTGTATCTATGAAAAGGACTACGAGCAGTACAAGAAAAATGATATTCCCATTGAAGACGCAGAAGTAAAAAACCGTTTTGAGATTCGATTGAAAAATGAGCGTGCCTATTATGCAGTCCGTGATTTACTCGTCTATGACAATCCAGAGCATACCGCCTTTAAAATTATCAATCGGTATATCCGTTTTGTAGATAAAGACGATTCCAAACCTCGTTCTGATTGGAAACTGAATGAAGAATGGGCTTGGTTTATTGGGAACAATCGTGAACGATTAAAACTAACCACAAAACCAGAGCCTTACTCCTTCCAAAGGACGCTGAACTGGCTATCTCATCAAGTTGCCCCGACCTTAAAGGTTGCGATTAAACTTGATGAAATCAACCAGACGCAGGTTGTAAAAGACATTCTCGACCATGCGAAACTGACAGACCGACACAAGCAGATTTTGAAGCAACAGTCAGTAAAAGAACAGGACGTGATAACAACAAAAAAATAACTCAAATACAAATTCATTGAATATAGAGAGGAGAACATTTTTATGAATTTTGGACAAAACCTTTATAACTGGTTTCTATCAAACGCTCAATCACTGGTGCTTTTAGCAATCGTTGTGATTGGCTTGTATCTTGGCTTCAAGCGTGAGTTTAGCAAACTGATTGGCTTTTTAATTATTGCGATTATTGCGGTTGGCTTAGTCTTCAACGCTGCTGGAGTAAAAGACATTTTACTAGAGCTATTCAATCGCATTATTGGTGCTTAAATAAAACCGTTCTTTTGTGGAATATAAGTGGTTTTCTTATGTTCCGCAAAGGAATGGTACACCAAACGAAGTGCGGTAGGGATTTTTGAATCTCTACAAAGAAAGGACGTGAATATATGGACGATATGCAAGTCTATATTGCGAATTTAGGCAAATACAATGAGGGCGAATTGGTCGGTGCGTGGTTTACCTTTCCCATTGACTTTGAGGAAGTCAAAGAGAAAATCGGCTTGAATGATGAATATGAGGAATACGCCATTCATGACTACGAGTTACCCTTTACGGTTGACGAATACACTTCCATTGGCGAACTCAATCGACTATGGGAAATGGTATCGGAATTACCCGAAGAATTACAATCGGAGCTATCTGCTCTGCTCACTCATTTTTCAAGCATTGAAGAACTAAGCGAACATCAAGAGGATATTATCATTCATTCCGATTGTGATGATATGTATGACGTGGCACGCTACTACATTGAAGAAACGGGTGCTTTAGGCGAAGTACCAGCTAGTCTTCAAAACTATATTGATTATCAAGCCTATGGTCGGGATTTAGACCTTTCAGGAACGTTTATCTCAACCAATCATGGGATTTTTGAAATCGTCTATTAAATCTGTCGGTACATTACTACTGGCAGATTTTCTATTTTACGGGGTGGCTCAATCAGCTACCCCTATTTTTTATGAAAGGATTGATTACATGAAGAAAATACGAAGCTATACCAGTATCTGGTCTGTGGAAAAGGTACTGTATTCTATCAATGATTTTAGACTTCCGTTTCCCATAACCTTTACGCAAATGACATGGTTTGTCGTGTCACTCTTTGCAGTGATGATACTTGGCAACTTGCCCCCTCTTTCCATGATAGAGGGAGCATTTCTCAAATACTTTGGGATTCCTGTGGCTTTCACATGGTTTATGTCTACAAAAACTTTTGATGGTAAAAAGCCTTATGGATTTTTGAAGTCTGTCATTGCTTATGCACTGCGACCAAAGCTGACCTATGCAGGAAAAAAAGTAACGCTTGGCAGAAACCAGCCACAAGAAGCCATTACAGCAGTTAGGAGTGAATTTTATGGCATATCCAATTAAATACATTGAAAACAATCTCGTCTGGAATAAAGACGGGGAATGTTATGCTTACTATGAGCTTGTTCCTTACAATTACTCATTTCTAAGTCCAGAACAGAAAATACAAGTGCATGATTCTTTCAGACAGCTTATCGCACAAAATCGTGATGGCAAAATTCATGCTTTACAAATCAGTACAGAATCCAGCATACGTTCTGCACAAGAGCGTTCCAAAAATGAAGTCACTGGCAAGCTCAAAGCGGTTGCCTATGACAAAATCGACCAACAGACAGACGCTTTAATATCCATGATTGGCGAAAATCAAGTGAACTACCGTTTCTTTATCGGCTTTAAGTTGCTTCTCAACGATCAGGAGTTTTCTATGAAAAGTCTTACCGTTGAAGCAAAAAATGCTTTGTCTGATTTTGTCTATGATGTGAACCATAAGCTGATGGGCGATTTTGTTAGTATGAGTAATGATGAAATCCTGCGTTTTCAGAAGATGGAAAAGCTCTTAGAAAATAAAATCTCTCGTCGTTTCAAAATCCGCAGGTTAGATAAGGACGACTTCGGCTATCTGATTGAACACCTTTACGGACAGACAGGCACTGCCTATGAAGAGTATGAGTACCATCTATCAAAGAAAAAGCTGGATAATGAAACGCTGATTAAATACTATGACTTGATTAAGCCTACTCGCTGTTTGGTGGAAGAAAAACAGCGATATTTGAAAATCCAGCAGGAAGATGAAACCGTCTATGTAGCTTACTTTACCATTAACAGCATTGTCGGAGAACTGGACTTCCCGTCCTCTGAAATCTTCTACTACCAGCAACAGCAATTTACATTCCCGATTGATACGTCAATGAATGTGGAAATTGTAGCGAATCGTAAAGCCCTATCTACTGTCCGCAATAAAAAGAAAGAACTGAAAGACTTGGATAACCACGCTTGGCAAAGTGATAATGAAACCAGCTCCAATGTGGCGGAAGCTCTGGAAAGTGTGAATGAGCTGGAAACCAATTTAGACCAAAGCAAGGAATCTATGTACAAGCTGTCTTATGTGGTAAGGGTATCAGCAAATGATCTTGACGAACTCAAACGTCGTTGTAATGAAGTGAAAGATTTTTATGACGATTTAAGCGTAAAACTGGTACGACCATTTGGGGATATGCTCGGCTTACATGAAGAATTTTTACCTGCCAGCAAGCGTTATATGAATGATTATATTCAATACGTGACCTCTGATTTCCTCGCTGGTTTAGGTTTTGGTGCTACTCAAATGCTGGGGGAAAATGAGGGGATTTATGTTGGCTACAGCTTAGATACTGGACGCAATGTCTATCTGAAACCTGCTCTTGCCAGTCAAGGGGTTAAGGGTTCAGTAACCAATGCGTTAGCGTCGGCTTTTGTTGGTTCGCTGGGTGGTGGTAAATCCTTTGCGAATAACCTTATCGTCTATTATGCGGTGCTTTATGGGGCACAAGCAGTGATTGTAGACCCAAAAGCAGAACGTGGCAGATGGAAAGAAACCTTGCCAGAGATTTCCCATGAAATCAATATCGTCACTCTGACTTCTGATGAGAAAAACAAAGGCTTACTTGACCCTTATGTGATTATGAAAAATCCCAAAGATTCTGAATCACTGGCTATTGATATTCTGACATTCCTTACGGGGATTTCCTCTCGTGATGGGGAACGCTTCCCAATCCTTAGAAAAGCCATTCGTGCAGTAACCAATAGTGAAGTACGAGGGTTGATGAAAGTGATTGAGGAATTACGGGTTGAGAATACGCCACTAAGTACCAGTATAGCCGACCATATCGAAAGTTTTACAGACTATGACTTTGCACATTTATTATTCAGTAATGGTTATGTGGAGCAGTCTATCAGCTTAGAAAAACAACTGAACATTATACAGGTTGCGGACTTGGTACTTCCCGACAAGGAAACTTCCTTTGAGGAATATACCACTATGGAGCTTTTATCCGTTGCTATGCTGATTGTCATTAGTACCTTTGCTTTAGACTTTATCCATACAGACCGAAGCATTTTCAAGATTGTAGATTTAGACGAAGCATGGAGCTTTTTACAGGTAGCACAAGGAAAAACACTATCTATGAAGCTGGTTCGTGCTGGTCGTGCTATGAACGCTGGGGTATATTTCGTGACCCAAAATACAGATGACCTCTTAGATGAAAAACTGAAAAATAACCTCGGCTTAAAATTTGCCTTTCGTTCCACTGACCTTAACGAGATTAAAAAAACCCTTGCCTTTTTTGGTGTAGACCCAGAGGACGAAAACAATCAGAAGCGATTGCGTGATTTGGAAAACGGGCAATGCCTTATCAGTGATTTATATGGTCGTGTCGGTGTGATACAGTTCCACCCTGTATTTGAAGAACTGCTCCATGCCTTTGATACCAGACCACCTGTGCGAAAAGAGGTGTAAATGTGAAACCATCAATATTAAACAGAATAAAATCAAACTGGACGCTGAAACGTCTAGGTAAAGTGGCAATGACAGTGGCTTTCACACTTGTGATTGCCATTTTTCTTTTAGCCATGCTGGGAACGGTGGTTCAAGCTGCGGGCTTGGTAGATGATACGGTCAATGTGGCAAATGAATACAGCCGATACCCACTTGAAAACTATCAACTGGATTTTTATGTGGATAATAGCTGGGGCTGGCTACCGTGGAACTGGTCGGACGGAATTGGAAAACAAGTCATGTATGGACTATATGCCATTACCAATTTTATTTGGACAATCAGTCTTTATGTTTCCAATGCGACGGGTTACTTAGTACAGGAAGCCTATTCCTTAGACTTCATTTCCGCTACAGCAGATTCCATTGGCAAGAATATGCAGACCCTTGCAGGGGTTACGCCTAGTGGACTATCAACAGAGGGTTTCTATGTTGGATTCCTTTTACTCTTGATTTTGGTTCTTGGGGTTTATGTTGCCTATACAGGACTGATAAAGAGAGAAACCACAAAGGGAATTCATGCCCTCATGAATTTTGTGCTGGTTTTTATCCTATCGGCTTCCTTTATTGCCTATGCTCCCGATTATATTAAGAAAATCAATGACTTTTCATCAGACATCAGCAACGCTAGTTTGTCACTGGGTACAAAAATTGTCATGCCCCATTCAGATAGTCAAGGCAAGGACAGTGTGGACTTGATACGTGACAGCCTATTTTCCATACAGGTTCAGCAACCGTGGCTACTGCTTCAATATAACAGTTCAGACATTGAAAGTATTGGTATTGACCGTGTGGAAAGCCTGCTCTCAACCAGTCCAGATTCCAACAATGGGGAAGACAGAGAAAAAATTGTTGCGGAAGAAATTGAAGATAGAAGCAATACCAATATGACGATTACAAAGACGATTAACCGTTTAGGTACAGTCTTCTTCCTATTTGTCTTCAATATTGGGATTTCCATATTTGTATTCCTATTAACAGGAATCATGATTTTCTCGCAGGTACTTTTTATCATCTATGCTATGTTTCTGCCTGTGAGCTTTATTTTAAGCATGATTCCATCATTTGATGGTATGTCAAAACGAGCCATAACAAAGCTCTTTAATACCATTTTGACACGAGCTGGAATCACATTGATTATTACGACAGCATTTAGTATTTCAACCATGCTCTATACCTTATCGGCTGGTTATCCGTTCTTTTTGATTGCTTTTCTACAGATTGTGACCTTTGCAGGAATCTACTTCAAGCTGGGCGATTTAATGAGTATGTTTTCTCTACAGAGTAACGATTCTCAAAGTGTGGGAAGTCGTGTGATGAGAAAACCTCGTATGCTTATGCACGCTCACATGCACCGTCTACAGCGGAAACTTGGACGTTCCATGACTACTCTAGGGGCTGGGTCTGCCATTGTTACAGGTAAAAAAGGGTTCTGTTGCAAAGTTTTAAATAAAGAATAAAATCCCTTACGGCATCTATGATTTAAGCTGGGATTCCCAATAATACCTTGATTTCAGTA